>DASPOP010000200.1:0-5734 GCA_035625955.1 Steroidobacteraceae bacterium
ATCCTCAGGCGGCGTGAGGTCGTCGTCGACGACTGGGTGCACCTCGGCGAGCAGCTCGCCGAAGGGGCCGCCGTCATCCTGCCGCTCGCGGAGCTGCGTGCGGGGGCTGCGCGCTGGGCCGCATGGCGCGGGCGGCTCGGCGTGCGCCTCGCCCCGGCCGATCGCGTCGAGGAGCTCGCGGCGGATCTGCCGCGGCTCAACCTGGTCGCCGTCGAGTTTCCCAACGCCGGCGACGGCAGGGGCTACTCCCAGGGCCGGCTGCTGCGCACGCGCCTCGGCTTCTGGGGCGAGCTGCGCGCCGTGGGGGCGGGAGTGAAGCAGGATCAGGTGTTCCTGCTCGCGCGCTGCGGCTTCGACGCGATCGAGCTCGCCGCGGGTGAGGACCTCGAGGCTGCGCGCCGGGCCCTGACCCGTTACACCGTCGCCTATCAGCCGGGTGCCGCCGGTGTCGACCCCGGACGTCAGCGCTTTTTCGCGCTTTAACGCTCGGGTAGCGGGATATCGGTGAAGAGCTGGGCAACCTCGGCGGCGGATGCGGCGCGATGCGCCCGCTCGACGAGCCGCCGGTCGAGGTGCGGGGCGAGCAGCTGCGCGAAGTCGTACATGTATTTGCGCAGCAGGGTCCCGCGCCGGAATCCCAGCCAGGTGGTGTGGGCGGCGAATACGTGGCTGGCATCGACCGCCACCAGATCGGGATCTTCCGGGTCGACGGCCATGTGCGCCACGATGCCGACGCCGAGCCCGAGCCGGACGTAGGTCTGGATCACGTCGGCATCGCGTGCGGTGATGGCGACGTTCGGGACCAGCGCGCTCTTGGCGAACGCCTCATGGAGCGAGGATGGACCGGTGAAACTGAAGGTGTAGGTGATCAGCGGATACGCCGCCAGGGTGCGCAGCGTGAGCTTGCCGCCGCTCGCGAGCGCATGCCCTCTGGGAACGATCACGGTGCGATGCCAGCGATAACAGGGCAGCAGCGTCAGGTCGGTGAACAGCGCCTCGGAGCCGGTGGCAACGGCGCAGTCGATCCGGTCGCCCGCGACCATCTCGGCGATCTGCTCGGAGGTCCCCTGGTGGAGGTTGAGACGCACCTGCGGGTAGCGCCCGCGAAATTCGCGGATGACGTCCGGCAGCACGTAGCGGGCCTGGGTATGCGTCGTGCCGATCGAGAGACTTCCCTTGCCTTCGTCACGCAGCTCCGTCGACAGGTCGCGGATGCTCTGCGCCTCCTGCAGGATGCGCAGCGCCCGCTCGATCACCTGTTGCCCGGCGGGAGTGATGCGGGTGAGATTGCGCCCCTCGCGCACGAAGATCTGGAAGCCGAGCTCGTCCTCCAGCAGCTTGATCTGCTTGCTGACGCCGGGCTGCGAGGTATGCAGCTTGTGCGCCGCCGCCGTGATGTTGAGACCGCTCTGGGCGACGGCGGCCAGGTAACGCAGTTGGTGCAGCTTCATGCGAAGCTCAAGGCTACCGCCCCGTGACAGGCCTGTCACCGGCGTATAACCGCCGCGCAGTCCCTAAGAAGCAATGCTTCGTACGGTCTCAGGGCGCGGCGCAGCTATAGTCGGCTGGCCATGGACTACCTCCCGGTGTTCCTGCGCCTGGCCGGCGAAGCCGCCGTCGTCGTCGGCGGCGGGCAGGTTGCTGCGCGCAAGGTCGACTGGCTGCTCAAGGCCGGCGCGCACGTAACGGTGATGGCGCCGCAGCTCGCGCCGGCGCTCGCGCTGCGGGTGGCGCGCGGCGAGCTCACGCACGTCGCGCAGCCTTTTGCACCCGCCCGGCTCGCCGGCGCGGCGGCGGTCATCGCCGCGAGCGACGACCGTGCCGTCAACGCCGCGGCGTCGCATGCGGCGCGCGCGCGCCGCATCCCGGTCAACGTCGTCGACTCTCCCGAGCTCTCGAGCTTCATCTTCCCGGCGATCATCGACCGCTCGCCGATCGTCGTCGCGGTGAGCTCCGCGGGCGAGAGCCCGGTGCTCGCCCGGCGCGTGCGCGTGCAGATCGAGGCCCTGCTGCCCGCCCGGCTCGGCGCGCTCGCCCGCTTCCTCGGGGCGCGGCGCGCGGCGGTCAAGCGGGCCCTCGGCCCCGGGGCACGGCGTGCCCTTTGGGAGCGCCTCGTCGACGGGCGTGCCGCCGGTGAGGTGCTGCGCGGGGACGAGGCCGCAGCTGCCGGCACCTTCGCCCGCGAGCTCCGCAGCTCGGGCGACGATCCCGGCGAGGTCTATCTGATCGGCGCCGGCCCCGGAGACCCGGACCTGCTGACGCTGCGCGCCCTGCAACTGCTGCAGCAGGCCGACGTAATCCTCTACGACCGGCTGGTGCCGGAGGCGATCCTCGAGCACGCGCGGCGCGACGCCGAGCGGCTGTGCGTCGGCAAGGAGAGCGGCGATCATGCCGCGCAGACGCGCATCAACGAGCTGCTGGTGAGCCTGGCAGGTGCCGGCAGGCGCGTCGCGCGCCTGAAGGGCGGCGACAGCTACGTGTTCGGCCGCGGCGGCGAGGAGATCGAGGTGCTGAGGCGCGCGGGCATCCCCTTTCGCGTCGTTCCTGGAATCACGGCGGCGCTCGGGGCCGCTGCCGCCGCCGACATTCCGCTCACCCACCGGCGGCTGGCACACAGTGTGACGCTGGTGAGCGGCCATGCGGCGGACCAGGACTCGCTCGACTGGCGCTCGCTCGCCCGCCCGCAGCAGACCGTGGTGTTCTATATGGCCGTCGCGCAGCTGCCGCGCATCGTCGCACGGCTGCGCGCCGCGGGAGCCCCCGGGGATCTGCCCGCGGCCATCGTCGAGCGCGCGACTCTCCCCACGCAGCGCGTGCTGCGCGCGCCGCTCGCCGCGCTCGCCGCGCTCGCGGCCCGCGAGCAGGTCGCGGCCCCTGCGCTCTTCATCGTCGGTGAGGTAACGGACCTCGCTGCCGTGGGTCTCGGGGCGCCGGTCGAGCGCCCGGCACTGCCGCCCGCGGACTGCGCTACCATCGGGGCCGTAGCATGAGCAGCGTCGCGGGTTTCATCGGAGCCGTCGGCAACACGCCCCTCATCCGTCTGCAGCGGATGAGCGAGGAGAGCGGCTGCGAGATCCTCGGCAAGGCCGAGTTCATGAACCCGGGCGGCTCGGTCAAAGACCGGGCCGCCGTCGCCATCGTCGCCGACGCCGAGCGGCGCGGTCAGCTCAGGCCCGGCGGCAGCGTGGTCGAGGGCACCGCCGGCAACACCGGCATCGGGCTTGCGCACGTCTGCAACGCGCGCGGCTACCGCTGCATCATCGTCATGCCCGACAACCAGTCGCCGGAGAAGTACCGGCTGCTGGAGATGCTGGGCGCCGAGGTGCACAAGGTCCCGGTCGTCCCCTACAGCAACCCCAACCAGTACCAGAAGGTTGCCCAGCGCCTGGCCGCGTCGCTCGCAGGCGCAATCTGGTCCAACCAGTTCGACAACACCGCCAACCGCGACACGCACGTCGCCACCACCGGCCCGGAGATCTGGGCGCAGACCGGCGGGCGGATCGATGCTTTCGTGGCGGCGACCGGCACCGGCGGCACGCTGGCCGGGGTCGCGCAGTTCCTCAAGTCGAAGAACCGGGCGGTTCGCTGCGTGCTCGCCGACCCGCCCGGCAGCAGCCTCTACGAATACTTCCGCAGCGGCACCCTCAAGGCGACCGGCGGCGGCTCGATCACCGAAGGCATCGGCATCGGCCGCATCACCGCCAATCTCAAGGACGCGCCGATCGACGGCGCGGTGCACGTTCCGGACACCGAGACCGTACGCGGCGTCTACCGGCTGCTCTACGAGGAGGGCCTGTTCCTCGGCAGCACCAGCGGCCTCAACGTCGCCGGCGCGCTGCAGGTCGCGCGCCAGCTCGGACCCGGACATACCATCGTCACCATGCTTTGCGACGGTGGAGCCAAGTACCAGTCGCGGCTCTTCAACCGTGCCTGGCTCGAGGAGAAGGGGCTGGCGGCCTGCGCACCGACACCGGCTCCGGGCGCGCCCGTCAGCCTGTCGCAAACGCTGGTGGCCTGAGCCGCCGCCGCCGCCGTCGGCCCGGTGGTGCTCGCCCGCGCCGGCATCGGGCTGCTGACGACCCTGCGCTGAGCTGGCCGCCGGCCGACCGGTCGTGAGAAAGTTCAGCTGATGGAACCGGTCAGCTCCGCCGAGCTCGATGCGCTGCGGCTCTCTCTCGAGGTAGCCACCCGCAGTGTTGCCTTCAGCCTGCCGCTCGCGGTGCTGGTCGCCTGGATCCTGACGCGGGCCCGCTTCCCCGGACGCACGCTGTTCGATGCCTTCGTGCACCTGCCGCTGGTGCTGCCACCGGTCGCGGTCGGCTACGTGCTGCTGCTGCTCCTCGGCGCGCAGGCGCCGCTCGGCCGCTGGCTGCACGCGCATTTCGGCATCCAGCTGCCGTTTACGACCGCGGGCGCCGCGCTCGCGACCGCGGTCATGACCTTTCCGCTCATGGTGCGCGCCATCCGCCTCTCGCTCGAGAACGTCGATCGCGGACTCGAGGCGGCCGCGTGCACACTCGGCGCCCGCCCCCTGGATCGATTCCTCACCATCACGCTGCCGCTGATGCTGCCCGGCATCCTGGCCGGAGCGCTGACCGCCTTCGCCGCCGGCCTCGGCGAGTTCGGCGCCGTCATCACCTTTGCGGCCAACATTCCCGGCGTGACCCGGACCCTGCCGCTGGCGCTCTACACCGCGATGCAATCGCCCGATGGCGACCCGCTGGCGTTGCGCCTGGCGATCCTCTCCTTCGTCCTGGGCCTCGCCGGCCTGCTCGGCGCGGAGCTGCTGGTGCGGCGCGTCCGCCGGCTGCTGGGTCGTTAGCGGACATGCTGCGCGTCTCGCTGCTCAAGCGCCGCCCCGGGTTCACGCTCGCCGCCTCGTTCGCGGCTCCGACACCCGGCGTGATCGCGGTGTTCGGCCGCTCCGGCAGCGGCAAGACCACACTCGTCGACATGATCGCGGGACTGCTGCCGCCCGACGAGGGCGAGGTGCAGCTGGGCGGCAGCGTGCTGACCGACACGCGCGCGCGTATCGCCGTCGCGCCGGAGCGGCGGCGCATCGGCTACGTGTTCCAGGATGCGCGCCTGTTCCCGCATCTCACCGCGGCGGGGAATCTGCGCTACGGGCAGAAGCGCGCCCGCTCGGTTCCCCACTCGATCCGCTCCGAGGAGGTGGTGGCTCTCCTCGGGCTCGGTTCCCTCCTCCATCGCCGCCCGCACGAGCTCTCCGGCGGCGAGCGCCAGCGCGTCGCTCTCGGCCGGGCGCTGCTGTCGCAGCCGCAACTGCTGCTGCTCGATGAGCCCCTCGCCGCGCTCGATCTGGCGCGCCGCGAGGAGGTCCTGCCCTATCTCGAAACGCTGCGCGACTGGCTGTCGATCCCCATGGTGTACGTGAGCCACCAGTTCGAGGAGGTGTTGCGGCTCGCAACCTATATGGTGCTGCTCGAAGAGGGCCGCGTGCTCGCCGCCGGCCCCGTCGGTGAGATCAGCCTCCGCCCCGAGCTGCGCAGCATCGTCGCCCCCGACCTGGTCGGTGCAGTGCTCGACGGGCTGGTGACCGGAGTCGATGCGGCCGGCGGCACGGCGGAGCTGGCCATCGGTTCCGGCAAGCTGCAGGTGAGCCTCCGGGATGTGCCGCTCGGGGCGCGCGTGCGGGTGCAGCTGCTGGCGCGCGACATCATCCTCGCAATCCAGCCCATCGAGGGCCTGAGCGTGCGCAACGCCCTGCGCGGCA
>DASPOP010000201.1:0-2708 GCA_035625955.1 Steroidobacteraceae bacterium
GTGCCAGCCTGCGCGCGCGCCGCGACGCGCGCCTCGAGCACCGCGGGTGGAGCGTGACAGCGGACCACCCAGGCGGCCGCGGCATGCTCTGCGGCGAGCGCAGCGAACCGCGCCCGCTGATCCCGGCGCTGAAAAGTCGCATCGACGATGACCGGAAGGGCGCCGCCAAGCGCCTCGGCCGCGCACGCGCGCAGCCGCGCGTAGGTCGCGACGCCCATCGCATCCGTATACAGACTCTCCCCGAGGCCGGAGCCCGACCGTTGCCGCGCTTCGAGCCCGGCGATGCGCCGGCGCTCGACGTCGGAGCGCACGTGTACCGCACCGAGCGCAGGCGCGAGCTGCCTCGCGAGCCAGGTCTTTCCCGAGCCGGACACTCCACACATGAGGATGAGCGCCGGCAGCTGCTGCGCGAGCCGCTCACGGGCCCACGCGAGGTAGCGACTATGCTCCGCGCGCGCCCGCCGCAGCGCTGCGACCTTCGCGCGCACCAGCGCCCGATGAATGCCGTAAAGCCGCAGCAGGCGGCAGGCCTGGTAATCCCCACCCTCGAAGAGGTAACCACCGAGGAATGCCTGTGCCTGCGGCGCGCACTGCCGCGCGCCGAGATCCATGTGGAGGAAGGCGATCTCCTCGGCGACGTCGATCCAGCGAAAGGCCGGCTCGAACTCCATGCAATCGAAGGCGACGAGCCGGCCGCCGTAGCGCACGACGTTGCCCACATGCAGGTCGCCGTGACATTCGCGCACGCGGCCCGCCGCGCGGCGGCTTTCCACGACGGGCAGGTCGGCTTCGAGCCGCGCCCGATACGGGTCCGCGAGCGCGCGCACCGCCTCCGCCGCGCCGAAGACCTCGGCGGCTCGCAGGCACTCGGTGAGATTCGTGAGCAGCGCCGCCCGTATCGATTCCGCCCGGCCCCAGGGCTCGCCGGGATCGACCCGCGGCAGCTGCTCGTGCGCTCGCGCGAGCCATCTTCCGAACTCCGCCAACTCCTCCGCTGCGGCGGCGCCGCGGTCCAGCAAGGAGCCGAGCTCGTCCGCGGCGCGGAACTGGCGCATGCAGACGGCATGGTCGACGACCTCGCCGGGACCCGAGATCCGCACCGAGCCGTTCTCGAGGGTGACCGCAGAGACTCCGAGATAGAGCTCCGGCGCGAAGCGGCGATTCAGCCGCAGCTCTTCGGCGCAGAAGAACGCGCGCCGCTCGCGCGAGCGCAGATCGATGAACGGATAGAGCACCGGCCGCTTGATCTTGTAGGCGAGCTCGCCCGTGAGGAACACCCACGAGATGTGGGTTTCAATGAGCTGCACCGCGGCGACAGCATGCGGGTAGGCTTCGGGCCGCAGCAGCCCCGTCAGATGGGGTGGCAGGTTTGAAGATGAATCCACGGTGACGAAAGCAGTACCGATAAGCGATTATCCACGCGCTCATGGATGCCCGCACGCCACTGCTGATCTATGACGGCGACTGTGGGTTCTGCGGCTACTGGGCACGCTACTGGCAGAAGCTGACGGGCGACCGCGTCCGCTACCAGCCGTACCAGGAAGTGGCGGCGCAGTATCCGCAGATCCCGCTCGCCGACTATCAGCGCGCGGTGCAATACCTCACGCCCGACGGACGGCGGGCGAGCGCCGCAGAGGCGAGCTTCCTCACTCTGAGCCACGCGCCCGGCAAGGGCCTGTGGCTGACGCTCTACCGCAGGCTCCCCGGATTCGCCGCGCTCGCCGAATGGGCTTACGCCTTCATCGCCCGGCACCGTCCGGCCTTCTACCGCATCAGCCTCGCACTCTGGGGCCGGGACTACGGGCCGCCGCGCTACGAGCTCGTCCTATTCCTCTTCCTGCGGCTATGCGGGCTGGTCTATCTCGCGGCGTTCGTGTCTTTCGGCGTGCAGGCTCAGGGCCTCATCGGCAGCCACGGCATCCTGCCGCTCGGTGAGTTCCTCGACGCGGTCCGGCACGCCGCGGGATGGGAGCGCTTCTACCTCATGCCGATGGTGTTCTGGTGGAACGCCGGCGATGCCGCCATCCAGGCAGTGTGCTGGGGCGGAGCGGCGCTCGCGGCGCTGCTGGCGCTGAATCTCTTGCCCCGCCTCTCCCTGCTACTCCTTTATATCTTGTACCTGTCGCTCCTTTACGCCGGCCAGGTCTTCATGACGTACCAGTGGGACACCTTCCTGCTCGAGACCGGCTTTCTGGCACTGCTCGCGAGCTTCGCTCCCACGACGGGAATCTGGCTGCTGCGCTGGCTGCTGTTCCGCTTCATGTTCATGTCGGGCGTGGTGAAGCTCCTCTCGGGCGATCCGAGCTGGTGGAACCTGTCGGCGCTGTCCTACCACTTCCTCACTCAGCCGCTGCCGACGCCGCTCGCGTGGTACGCCGCGCACCTGCCGCCCGCGGCGCTGACCTTTGCGACCGGCAGTACCTTCGTCGTCGAGCTCGGCCTGCCGTTCCTCATCTTCGCGCCGCGGCGCCTGCGCTTCTGCGCGGCCTGCAGCATCCTGCTGCTGCAGAGCTGCATCCTGCTCACCGGCAACTACAACTGGTTCAACCTGCAGACCGTGCTGTTGTGCCTGCCGCTGTTCGACGACGCGGCCGTCGCGCGCATCGTGCCGCGACGGCTGCGCGCCTGGCTGCCGCTGCACCGGGCTGCGCCGCAGCCGCGCGCACCGATCCGGATCCTGGTGGGCGCCGCGGCTGCGCTGCTGGTGC
>DASPOP010000202.1:0-2201 GCA_035625955.1 Steroidobacteraceae bacterium
GGATGGAAATCGTTCAGGCCGCCGATGGCCGCGATCACTCCCTTGAAACTCGCCGGAACGCTTGGATCCGTGATGTTGGAATAGTGCCGCGCGCCCTTGATGTTGAATGCGTGTATCTGAGTATGAAGGGCGGCCTCGACCTGTTCCTTGCTGCCGGAGAAGGGCAGATAGCCGCGGCCCGCTGGGATCCTGCCCACTTTGAGGCCCTGAGACTGCAGCCAGCCCGAGAGCGCCGCGATGGTCGCATCACTCGCACCGAAACGCGCGCCGAATTCGGCGGGGGTGAGCCAGTGATGGTATTGCGGCGAGCGCGGATCCTGCTGGTCGGCGATGAGCTTGTTCAGCGCCTCTTCCTGCGCGGGCGTCTTGGCGAGCACGAGCTGCAGGCCGCTCATCCTGAGAGCGGCGTCAGCCTCGCCGACGTCATATTCCGGGCGTGCGAGTGTGCTCACGTGGCCCGGCAGGCTTACGAAGGCGCCACTTGCGCCCGCGAGCGCTGCCGCACACGCGATCAGGGCACCCAGCAGCGAGCCACGCGCGCTTACGCGCCGCCACGTGCGATGTCTGGTGGTGAGATTCGGCACTTTCTAACCCCCTGCCGGCTGGAGCCGGCTTTGTCGCGTGACCGAGTAGTCAAGTCCTGGCCCGCGCTGCGGGCCCGAGGCGACCGGAAGTCGCCGTCTCTCGCTACTTGTCTGTCACCAGGCCGATTCGGCTCTCAGGACTGTAATCAACTTCCGAACCCTCCGCGAGTGGTTCGTGATCGCGGCCCGGGCGCTTTGAAGTACGTAAGCGTCTGATATGTAAGAGAGGAATTCCGCCTCTCTCGCTGGTTAGTCATGGAGAAGCGCGCGCACCGTCTAGGGACTAGCGCGTATACGCATCCGGGCCGTCAATGGATCAGCATTCGCCCGAGGCTTGAGCGCGGAAGATCCATGAAGTACACCAGCATCGGCATCGCCGGGGCCGTGGTTTTGATGACGGCGCTCGCAGGTCGCGGCCTGGCGCAGCCGGTGCCGCCTCCTGGCGATGCGGCCGCGCCCATGTGGAGCACCCACTGGACGTCCGCGCAGCTCGAGCAGCTTGCCGCGCCGATTGCGCTCTATCCGGACCCGCTGCTCAGCTCGATCCTGGCAGCCTCCACGTACCCGCTCGAAGTGGTCGAAGCCGCGCGCTGGCTGGACGATCCGGCCAATGCGGCCCTCACGGGCGATGCGCTGGCTTCGGCTCTCGAGGGCCAGCGCTGGGACGCAAGCGTCAAATCGCTGGTGCCCTTTGCCGCGGTGCTGCGCAACATGGACAGCAACCTCGAGTGGACCGAGCAGCTCGGCGATGCCTTTCTCGCGCAGCCAGCGGACGTGATGGACGCGGTGCAGCGGCTGCGCCACCGTGCCCTCGCTCGGGGAGCGCTGCAGTCCACGCCCCAGCAGATCGTGACCATCGATCAGGATGTCATCACGATCGAGCCTGCGAACCCCGAGCTGGTCTACGTTCCTTATTACGTGCCCGCAATCTACGGACCCTGGCCGTGGCCGGCTTATGCCCCGTATGACTTCGGGGGGCCGCCGGGTGTGTTCATCGGCGGCGCTCTGATCGGCTTCGGCATCGGCATCGGATTCTTCGAGGGCCCGTGGGGTTGGTGGGGATGCAACTGGCCTGGCCACGGGATCGTGTATCGACCACCCCGTCCGGGGCGCCCCGGGAATCCTCCGCCGGGGATGCGCCCTCCGTATCCGCGCCCGCCGCCAGAGCCGTGGCACCACGATCCTCGGCATCGCGACGGTGTGCCTTATCGCGATGCCGCGACCGGCACGCGCTACCTGGGGTCGCAGGCGCCGGGACGGCATGACTACCGCGGTTTCCCGCCGCAGCCGAGTCCACCGCAAGCGACCCCGCCGCAAGCGACTCCACCGCAAGCGACCCCGCCGCGAGTGACTCCGCCGCCGAGCCCGCGTGAGAGCAGGCCTGCGCCCAGTGCTCCGACGCCGGTTCCGCGGCCCTCCTATGGGAGGCCGACCGTGCCTGAGAGGCCGGCAGCGCCCGCGCCGCGCGCAGCAGCTCCCGCCTTCGAGTCCTTCGGGCATGGCCCGCAGGTGCGCAATGAAGCGGCGCGCGGATCCTCCAGCCGCTCCGCTCCACCAGCGCCATCGGGCGGCGGCCACCCCGGGCATCGATAGCCATGAGCGCGCACGAGACAGGAG
>DASPOP010000203.1:0-6738 GCA_035625955.1 Steroidobacteraceae bacterium
GGTCTCGAAGCGCAGCCGCCCGCCGATGTCGTCGGCCGCTTCCGCGAGGCTCACCTCGTAACCGCGCCGGCCGAGCCACAGCGCGCACTCGAGGCCGGCGGGCCCGGCCCCGACCACCAGCACCGACGCGGCGCTCGCCGCCTCAGGTGCACGTTCGGGATGCCAGCCCCGGCGCCACTCCTCGCCGATGGTGGGATTCTGCGTGCAGCGCACCGGGACGCTGTCGTGCCAGCTCGAGATGCAGATGTTGCACCCGATGCACTCGCGGATCTCGGCTTCGCGCCCCTCGTCGATCTTCCTCGGCAGAAAGGGATCGGCGATCGAGGGGCGCGCGGCGCCGATCAGATCGAGCACGCCGCGGCGCACCTGGCTCACCATGGTATCGGGGGAGGTGAAGCGCCCGACCCCGACCACGGGCCTGGAAGTCACCTTCTTCACGAAGTCGACGACGGGCTCATGGCTGCCTTCGGGCGCGAAGCGCGAGGCAGGACAGTCGGTGGGCGAGGAGTCGAGCTTCACGTCCCACAGGTCCGGGAGATCCCGGAGCAGCCCCACGACCTCGTGCGCTTCCGAAGGGGCGGCATCGCTCGGCCGCGCCCGGAGCTCCTCGAGACTGATCCTCAGGGCCACCGCGCACCGGCCGCCTACCGCCTCGTGCGTGACCTCGAGCAGCTCGCGCACGATCCGCACGCGGTTGGCGAGACTCCCGCCGTAAGCATCGGCGCGTTGATTCCACTCCGGCAGCAGGAACTCGTACGGCAGATAGCCCATGCCGGCGTAGACGTACACGATGTCGAAGCCCGCCTGCCGGGCGCGGCGCGCGGCTGCGCCCTGCTGCCCGAGGAGTGCGCGGATGTCGCGCGCGTCCATCACTCGTGGACGCTGGTTGCCCATGAAGCCGACGTGCGTGGCCATCCACGAGGTGCCGGACGGCGACATCGTCGGCAGGCGGGTGAGGCGGTTCATGACCGAGCCGCCGCCGTGCCACAGCTCGATGCCGGCGAGCGCGCCCTGGGCATGGACGGCATCCGTCATCAGCGCGTGCGAGCGCACGTCATCATCGTCCCACAGCGTCGCGTAGGGGAGCGGGGCGTCGTCCGACCCCGGATCGATGGATACGTAGCCGGTGCACACCACTCCCCAGCCGCCTTCGGCCTTCATGCCGCGGAAGGCCGCGCGCATGTGCGGCATGGAGTTGGTCATGCCGGCGGCGTGCGGCACGGCATAGAAACGGTTGCGTGCGGTGACCGGCCCGATCCTGACCGGCTCGAACAACAGGTCGTAGCGGGGGTTGCGCGCCATCGCACCGAGTCTGCCTCTCGTTGAGCGATTGTTCAATAGAAACAGCCGCGAGCTATACTCGCCGTCGTCGCACCGGGGAGGCCGCGCGCGCTGCGAGGCGTCTGACGCTCATGCGTAACCGAAATCTCATGCTGCTGCCCTGCCTGGCCCTGCTCCCGGCGCTCGCCCTCGCGCAGGCAACGCCCGCGCCCGAGGCGGTCGAGGCCGGCTCGGCCGAGGAGATCGCGAGCGCCACCACCGAGTCGCGCTTCCTGTCGCCGTGGGTCGCGTATCTGCCGGCCTCCGCGGGCGTGGTGTCGCCGCGCGCCTTCCTGCACCGCATTCCGGGAGCGCCGGGCGAGCTGGTGGATTCCGCGGCCGCCTACGGCTACTGCCGGGCGCTCGCCGGCTCCTCGGCGCGGGTGCGGCTGTTCACCCTCGGCCGCTCGGAGGAGGGGCGTGACATCCTGCTGCTCGCGATCGCCGACGAGCAGGGCATCCGTGACCTCGAGCGGCTCAAGGCGGCCACCGCGGCGCTCTCCGATCCGCGCCGCACCGACCCCGCTGCCGCCGAGCGGCTGCTGCCGACGGCGCGTCCGGTCTATTACATCAACGCCGCGCTGCATTCCGACGAAACCGGCTCCACCGAGTCGGTGCTCGAGCTCGCCTATCGCCTCGCGGTTTCAGAGCAGCCGATGATCCGCCGCATCCGCGAGCGGCTGGTGGTGCTCATCAACCCGGTGTCCAATCCGGATGGGCGCGATAAACAGGTCGAGTGGTTCTACCGCTATCTCAAGGGCAGGACGGATCTCGCGAGCCTGCCCCGCCAGGCGCCGCCGTACTGGTCGAAGTACGCCTTCGTCGACATCAACCGCGACGCGCATCAGCAGGCGCATGCCACGACGCAGGCAGTGTTCCGCATGCTGTTCGAGTGGCACCCGCAGGTGATCCACGATCTGCACGAGAGCGTGGCGCTGCTTCTCACCTGGAACGGCACCGGGCCCATCAACCAGCACGTCGATCCCCTGACCTACGACGAGCGTCTCGAGCTCAGCTTCCACGAGGTACAGGCGCTCACCGGACTCGGCATGCCGGGCGTGTGGACGTGGAACTTCGGCGATGACTTCGCGCATCTCTACCTCGATTCGATCGCCACCAATCACAATGCGGACGGGCGCGGCTATGAGACCTTCGGCAACGGCACCGCCGAGACCCTGAGGCCCGACCAGCCCTCGCAGGACAACTCGGTCGAATGGTACCGGCCGCTGCCGCCGCCGGCGCAGGGGAGTTTTACCTGGTCGGCGCGCGACAACGTCAACTACAACGAGACGGCGCTGCTCGCGGCGCTCGATGACGTGGCGCAGCAGTCGCAGCAGCTGCTGCGCAACTACTACCTCAAGGGACTGCACTCCTGGCAGCGAGGGCTCGAGCAGCCGCCGTTCGGCTTCCTGGTCCCTGACGGGCAGGGCGATCCGGCTCGCGTCGCGCAGCTCGTCGCGCTCCTCATGAAGCAAGGCATCGAGGTGCAGCGCGCCTCCGCGCCGTTCACCCTCAAGGAGGGCACGTTCGCAGCCGGCACTTACGTGGTGCGGCTCGATCAGCCCTACCGCGACTATGCGGTGGATCTTCTGACTCCGCAGGATTACCCCAAGGATGCCGGCGAGGCCTACGACGACATCTCCTGGTCACTGCCCGTCAACTATCACTTGACGGCCGTGGCGACGGCCGACCCGAAGGTGCGGGAGCTCGCCCTCGCACCGCTCAACGAGGCGCCGCATCCTCAGGGTGCGGTCGAGGGCGCCGGGCCGGTGTTCCTGCTCAAGGACACGGGGCAGGAGGAAATGCTGGAGGCGCGCTGGCGGCTCTCGCGCTTCAGAGTGGCGATCGCCGAGCGCGCGTTCACCGTCGCCGGCAATCCCTACCCGGCGGGCTCGTGGATCCTCGCCCCGCAGGCGGGCCTCGCGGCCGCAGTGCGCGACCTCGCGAAGGAGCTCGGAATAGATTTCGTGAGCGTCGCGAGCGTGCCGGAGGTCGCGCGCCACGATGCCCCCGTGCCGCGCCTCGGGCTGTGGGTTCCCTGGGCTGACACCGATACGATCGGCTGGGCGCGTTACTCGCTCGATCAGCGCCATGTTCCTTATGTGTATGTGCGGGATGAGGACATCCGCGCAGGGAAGCTGCGCGACAAGGTCGACGTGCTGCTCTATGGTCACGTCGATCTCGAGCTCGCCGAGCAGATCCAGGGGATCCCGAAGTCCTGGGGCCCCATGCCCTTCAGGAAAACCCGGGCCACCCCCGCTTTCGGCACGCCCGCCGAATCGGACGACATCACCGGCGGCATCGGCTACGCGGGGCTCGCCGAGCTCGAGCGCTTCGTCGACTCGGGGGGCCTCCTGATCACGCTCGGCAGCGGCTCGATGCTGCCGCTCGAGGGCGGCATCGTGCGCGGCGTGCGCCGCGAGTCCGGCGGCGTGCCGCGCAGCACCCAGGGAGGTGGCGCCGCTTCGGCGGCGGCGTCCCAGTCCGCAGTGACCCGGACGCCGGGGGCGCACGTGCGCGTGAGTTTCGCGCGGCCCGGGCATCCGATCGCCTACGGCTACGCGGCGCGCACCTGGGTGTTCCGTCAGAACTTCCCGCTCTATTCGCTCCCACGCCGCTGGCTGCGCATGGCCTATTGCACCACGTGCCTCGACGGTCCCATCGATCGCAGCGGCGTGGTCCTCGAGTGGGGTGATCGCGAAGGTGCGCCGTTCGTGGTGAGCGGCCAGGCGTGGGGAGAGGAGAACCTCGCCGGCCGTCCCGCGATCCTCGACCTGCGGCAGGGAGCCGGCCACGTCATCGCATTCAACTTCAACCCCCTGCACCGCGATCTCAACCGGGGCGATCAGCGCATGTTGTGGAACGCGATCCTCAACTGGCGGGCGATTCTCGCCGGCAGCGCGGATCAGGCCGACCGATGACCGGAACCACCGGCACTGCACGTCCCGGCCGGGAAAGCCGGCGAGCCCGGGCCCGGGCGCCGGCGGCCAAGTACGCCTACATCCGCCGCCGCCTGGCGCCCGTCGAGCTGCTGAGCACCGAGGCGGTCGAGATCATCGAGGCGAATGCGGAGACGATCCTGGAAGAAATCGGCGTCGAGTTCCGGCGCGACCGAGAGAGCCTGCGCCTGTGGCATGAAGCCGGCGCGGACGTACGGGGAGAGCGCGCCCACATCCCGCTGGGCATGGCGCGGCGCTTGTTGGCTACCGCTCCATCGGAGTTCACCCTCTACGCGCGCAATCCCGAGCGCAACGTTCGCTTCGGCGGCGATGCCACCGTGTTCTCGCCGGTGGGCGGCCCGCCCTTCGTCAGCGACCTGGAGCGCGGCCGCCGCTACGGCACGCTCGCGGACCTCGAGAACTTCATCAAGCTCGCACACATGGCGCCGGCGATTCACTTCTCCGGCGGCTGCATGTGCGAGCCGATGGAGATTCCGCCGAACAAACGCCATCTCGATGTGCAGTACGCCTTCTTCCGCTGGTCGGATCAGGGCTGCGAGGCGACCCCGGAGACCGGGGGCCACGCCGCCGACGCGGTCGGTCTGGCGCAGTCGCTCTTTGGGGCGGAATACCTCGAGACTCACCCGGTGGTGCTCGGCAACATCAACTCCAACTCGCCTCTGGTGTACGACGGACGGATGCTGGCCGCGCTGCGGCAGTTCGCCGGCCACAACCAGGGCACGATCGTGGTCCCGGCGGTGCTGGCCGGCGCCATGGGACCGGTGACGCCGGCGGGCTGCCTGGCGGAGATTCTGGCCGAAACGCTCGCCGGCATGGCGCTCACTCAGCTGGTGCGGCCCGGCGCCCCGGTGATTCTCGGATCGTTCGTGGGCGCGATCTCGATGCGCACCGGAGCTCCGACCTTCGGCACGCCGGAAGCCACACAGATGATCTTCGCCACCGCGCAGCTGGCGCGGCGTCTCGGGCTGCCGTGCCGCAGCGGCGGCTCGCTGTGCTCGTCGAAGGCGGCTGACGCCCAGGCGGCGTATGAGAGCGCGCATACGCTGCTGCCGAGTCTGCTGGCCGGGGTCAACCTCGTAACCCACGCGGCCGGCTGGCTCGAGGGCGGTCTGGTGGCGAGCTACGAGAAGTTCGTCATGGACGCCGACCAGTGCGCCATGATGCAGATGCTGGCGCAGGGCATGGACCTGTCCGAGCGGGGCCAGGCGCTGGATGCCATCCGTGAGGTCGGGCCCGGCAGCCACTTTCTCGGCTGCGCTCACACCCTGGCCAATTTCGAGTCCGCCTTCTATCAATCGACGATCGCCGACTACTCCTCCTATGAGCAGTGGACGCTCGAGGGCAGCCTCACCGCAGAGCAGCGCGCCAACCGCGTCTGGAAGAAGATGCTCGCCGATTACCAGGATCCGGGCATCGAGCCCGCACAGGATGAGGCGATGCTGGAGTTCATTTCCCGCCGCAAGGCGGTGCTGACAGACGAGATCGAGGACGAGTGAGACACCGGGCCTGGTGCGGCGCTTCGGGTGTTGGATCGGTCCGGGCCGCTATCTGACCAGCAGGTTGTATTTCGCCAGCACCGCGCGCAGCTCATCGTGCGGCAGCGCCCGCACGTGATGCCCGTCGATGCCGGTCATGTCGGTCGCCGCAACCATGGCGTTGACGACCGACTCCTCGGTGGCCTGCACGGTTGCAGCGAACAGCCCGTCCATGGAATCGTTCGGCACCATCTTGAGATCGACGACGTGGCCCGAGTCGCCGGCCGCCGGATTGGCGGTCGAGAAGGCGATGAAGATGTCGCCCGAGTCGTTGCCGGCGATGCTGCCGCTGCGCCCCAGGCCCAGCGACACGCGCCGCGCGAGGCGCTTCAGCTGGTGCGGCAGGAGCGGCGCGTTCGTGGCGACGACCACGATGATCGAGCCGCGCTCGGCGAGGTCCGACGGCTCGAAGGCATAAGGATCTTCGCTCTCGATCTCGCGCCCGACGGGGATCCCGGCGATGCGCAGGTTGTGCCGCACCCCGTAGTTGCATTGAACCAGCACGCCGACTGTGTAGCCGCCATCCTTGTCGGTGAGCCTGCGGGAAGAGCTGCCGATGCCGCCCTTGAAACCGTTGCAGACCATGCCGGTGCCGCCGCCCACCGCGCCTTCCTCGACGGGCCCGCCATGCGCGCCGTCGAGCGCGTGAAACACGTGCTCAGGCTTCACGTGAAAGCCGTTGATGTCGTTGAGCCACCCGTCCCAGGTTTCGGCGACGACCGGCAGCGACCACCAGGAGTCGAGGGGATAGGGCGGTCCGTGCGCGAGACGCCAGGCAATCACGGCGTCGCGTACCACGCCGACGGAGTGGGTGTTGGTGATGAGCACGGGGCCATCGAGAAAGCCCGACTCCTCGATCCAGGTTGTGCCGGTCATCTCGCCGTTGCCGTTCTGTGAGTACCAGCCGGCGAAGGCAAGGCGCC
>DASPOP010000204.1:0-2185 GCA_035625955.1 Steroidobacteraceae bacterium
GCGACCGGCACGATGAGCTTGCCGGCCTCGGCGGCGAGCAGCGTGCCGCTCACGCCGTAGCGGCGCGTCTCGCCGGAGGGCATGCGCGTGCCCTCGGGAAAGATCATCACCCAGTCGCCTTCGGCGAGCCGGTCCTTGCCCTGCTCGATGACCTGCGCGACCGCCGTGTGGCCGGCCTTGCGGTCGATCGCGATCGCGTGCATCTGGCGCACGGCGATCCCGACCACCGGGATCCAGAGCAGCTCGCGCTTGAGGACCCATACCTGGCGCGGGAAGAGCACCATCATCGCGATCGTTTCCCAGGAGGAGGAATGCTTCCAGAGGGCGATGTGACAGCCCTCGGGAAGCGGCGCGCCCTCGATACGGTAGCCGAGCCCGCAGCTCCACTTCAGCACCCAGAGGAGCGTCACCGCCCAGAAGCGCGCCAGCGGGAAGCGGCGCGGGAAGGGCAGCACCAGACAGGCGAGCACGAACGGGATCGCGTAACAGAACGTCCAGACGAAGAGAAACGCGGTGAAGAAGAGCGACCCGAGTGCCTGCAGCACCGCCGGGCGCGCCCGCCCGCACTGCGCTTCGCTTGAGCCCGCCGCGCTCAACCTGGCAGCCGCGACAGGTCCGCGATCCCGGCGAACAGGGCGCGCAGCTGCGCGAGCAACCCTAAGCGGTTGGCGCGCAGCACCGGGTCCTCATCCATCACCATCACCTGATCGAAGAAGGCATCGACCGCCGGCCGCAGCTGCGCCAGGCGCCCGAGCGCTCCGGTGTACTCGCGCCGCGCGGTGGCTTCGGCGACCGCATCCCGGAGCGAGCGCATGGCATCGAAGAGCCGCACTTCGGCGCTCTCGCGCAGCTGCGTCACGTCAACCTGTGCCGGAGGTGCGCCCGGCGCCTTGCGCAGGATGTTGGCGATGCGCTTGTTGGCGGCGGTGAGGCTGGCGGCCTCGGGGAGCTCGAGGAAGGTGCTCAGGGCCTTGAGGCGCGCGTCGAAGTCGAGCGGCGATGCGGGGCGCGCCGCCAGCACCGCATCGAACATCTCGCTGGTGACGGCGGCCATGCCGGGGAGCGCCTGAGGCGCGCTGCGCTCGAGGTAATAGGCGCGCAGCCGCTCCATCAGGAAGTCATAGACCTCGGCGACGGTCTCGGCCACGGGCGGCAGCGGCCTGGCCGCGGCGCCCGAGGCGCCCGCGCGCAGCCGCGCGATGTCGGCCTGCGCGGCCGCCACCGCCTGCCTGAGGCAGGCGAGCAGATCGAGGTCGAGGCTCTTCTCGATGAGAATGCGCTGCACGCCGAGCGCCGCGCGGCGCAGTGCGAACGGATCCTTCGCACCGGTCGGCTTCTCGCCGAGCGCGAAGATGCCCGCGAGCGTGTCGAGCCTGTCGGCGATCGCGAGCGCGAGCCCTGCGCCCGTCGCCGGCAGCTCATCGCCCGCCCCGCGCGGCAGGTAGTGCTCGCGGATTGCGGCGGCGACTCCGGGCGGCTCGCCGTCGGCACGCGCGTAGTAGCTGCCCATGACGCCCTGCAGCTCGGGGAATTCCCCGACCATGGCGGTGAGCAGATCGCACTTGCAGAGCTCGGCGGCGCGCCGCGCCTCGGCCGCCGGCGCGCCCGCCGGCGCCGCGATCTCGCCGGCGAGGACGCGCACGCGCCGGGTCTTGTCGCCGAGGGACCCGAGCCGCGCCTGGTAGGTGACGGCATCGAGGGCTGCCACGCGCGCGGCCAGCGGCTCGCGCCGGTCCTGCCCGTGGAAGAACGCGGCGTCCGCGAGGCGCGGACGCACCACGCGCTCATTGCCCGCGCGCACCCTGGCGGGCTCGCGGCTGGCGATGTTCGCGACCGCGATGAATGCCGGGAGCAGCCGCCGCTCCGCGTCCTCGATCGGAAAGTAGCGCTGGTGATCCTCGAGGGTCGCGGTGAGCACCTCGCGCGGCAGCTCGAGGAAGCGCGCCTCGAACTTTCCCGCCAGCGCCACCGGCCACTCGGTGAGCGCCGTGACCTCATCGAGCAGGCTCTCGGTGATCAGCGCGCGCCCGCCGACGCTGCGGGCGAGGGCGGTCACCTGGTTGCGGATGCGCGTGCGGCGCGCGGCGAAATCGGCGAGCACGTAGCCCCGCTCGCGGAGCGTGCGCTCGTAGTGCGCAGGCGAGGCGAGCGAGAGCGGCCGCGGGGCGAGGAAGCGGTGTCCGCG
>DASPOP010000205.1:0-4175 GCA_035625955.1 Steroidobacteraceae bacterium
ACTGCTTCGTCGGGGCTCGCCGCCACCTTGCCGGCGGGCACCGGGATGCCGCTCACGCGGAAGATGTCCTTCGCTTGGTATTCGTGCAGGTTCATCGCACCGCCCGTCGGGGTAAAGTTTGCATTCTCGCGAAATTGTGCGGCAGTCGCCAGCCATGCGATGCGGGTCGCGTCCGGCGGGGAAGCGAAGATGCTACAGTCGCCCGCACCTGCAAACGGCTCGCGAACGACTCCTCGCACGCAAAATGCCGGCCAGTATCGCCGCCCCCGCCGTGACGCCCAGCGACCTCGTCTGGCGGGTCATCGGGCTGCTCAACCTCTATCGGCTGCTGGTGCCGCTGCTGCTGCTCGTCATGCAGGCGCTCGCCGGCCCGGCCCTCACCCTGGTGCCGACGCATCCGCGGCTGTTCGTCGGCGCCTGCATCGCCTACTTCACCGCTGCGGTGCTGCTCATCATCGCGCGGCGGCTCGAGTGGTCGAGCCTGCGCATCGTGGCGTTCGTCAACGCGAGCGTCGATGCCCTCGCGATCGCGCTCATCCTCTACGCCGCCGGCGGCGTCGCCAGCGGACTCGGGATCCTGCTGGTGTTGCCGGTGTTCGCGCTCGCGTTACTGGCCGACCGCCGCGACGCGTTTCTGATCGCCGCGGTCGCGGCGCTCGCAGTGCTGGCGCAGCAGATGTTCTCGGGAGTCACGGACGCGACGCCCGTGACGGACTACGTGACCGCGGGACTCATCGGCGCGGTGCTGTTTGCGACCTCGCTCGCGACCTGGCCGGTCGCCGCGCGCCTGCGGGAGACCGACGCCCTGGTGCGGCGCCGGGAGCTCGACCTCGCCAACCTGGCGCAGCTCTCGCAGTACATCGTGCAGCACCTGCGCGAGAGCATCATCGTGATCGACGCCGAGGACCGCATCCGCCTCATCAACGAGTCGGCCGCGGAGATTCTCGGCGACCAGAACGCCTTTCCCGATGCCCTGGTCGGCGAGGCCTCGCCGCGCCTGACGTTCCTGCTCGAGTCGTGGCGCAAGGGCGCGGCTGGCGGCGGGGCGGAATCCTCTGCGGAGCCGACCTTCGTGGCCGCCGACGGCGCGCGGGTGATTCGTCCGCACTTTGCCGCGCTCGGCGCGGCGAACCCCGGTCCGGTGCTCATCTTCCTCGAGGACACGAGCCTCATCGCCGAGAAGGTGCAGCAGTCAAAGCTGGCCGCGCTCGGGCGCCTCTCCGCGAGCATCGCCCACGAGATCCGTAATCCCGTCGGCGCCATGAGTCACGCGGGGCAGCTGCTTGCCGAGTCGCCGAGCCTGACGAGCGACGACCGCCGCCTCACCGAGATCATCCGCGCCAACGCCACGCGGGTGAGCGGCATCATCGATAACGTGCAGCGTCTGTCGCGGCGCGAGCCGGCGCAGCTCGAGCGGCTGACCCTGGCGGCGTGGACCGAGGAGTTCCACGCCGAGTTCTGCGACACCATGCAGCTCGCGCGGGCACGGCTCACGCTGAGCAGCTCCGCCGACCTCGAGGTGCGGGCCGATCCCGACCAGCTGCGGCAGATCGTCTGGAACCTGTGCGAGAACGCGCTCAGGCACGCGGTGCTGGACGACCCGGCGCGCACGATCGAGATACGATACGGCCGCATGACGACCAACGCCCGCCCGTACCTCGAGGTCGCCGACCGCGGGGAGGGAGTGAAACCGGAGCTCGCCGAGCGCATCTTCGAGCCATTCTTCAGCTCCGGGCGGGGTACGGGCCTGGGATTGTTCCTGGCGCGCGAGCTGGCGCAGGCCAACGGCGCAACGCTCCTCTATGAGCCGCGCGCGGGCGGGGGCAGCGTCTTCCGCCTGGTGTTCGCGGACCGGCGGCGCTGGGAGGTGCGGTGAGCGAGCCTGCTCAAGCCGCCCGCGCCTCGTCCGCACAGCCGGTGGTGCTCGTCGTCGACGACGAGCCGGACCTGCTCGAGCTCGTGAGCCTCACCCTGAGCCGCATGGGCTTCAGGACCCGCACCGCGCCCGACCTCGAGACGGCGCGCCGCCTGCTCAAGGCCGAGAGCTTCGATCTGTGCCTCACCGACATGCGGCTGCCCGACGGCGACGGCCTCGATCTCGTCGCCTGGATCCAGGCGAACCGCGCCGCCGTGCCCGTGGCCGTGATCACGGCCCACGGCAACGTCGAGTCCGCGGTGCGCGCGCTCAAGCTCGGCGCCTTCGACTTCGTCTCCAAGCCCCTGGACCTGGGCGTGCTGCGCAAGCTGGTCGGCAGCGCCGTGAAGCTGCGCGCCGCGGTGGACCCGCAGACGACGGCCACGTTCGCCGGCCCGCGGCTCCTTGGAGCCTCGCCCGTCATGGAGCAGCTGCGCGAGATGATTACACGCGTCGCGCGCAGCCAGGCGCCGGTGCACATCTCCGGCGAGTCGGGCACCGGCAAGGAGCTAGTCGCGCGCATGATTCACGAAAGCGGCGCGCGCCGTGACGGGCCCTTCGTCGCGGTGAACTGCGGCGCCATCCCCACCGAGCTCATGGAAAGCGAGCTCTTCGGGCACAAGCGCGGCAGCTTCACCGGGGCGATCGCCGACAAGAAGGGCCTGGTGCAGAGCGCCGAAGGCGGCACGTTGTTTCTCGACGAGGTGGCGGATCTGCCGCTGCACATGCAGGTGAAGCTGCTGCGCGTCGTGCAGGAGAAGGCCGTGCGCCCCGTGGGCGAGGCGCGCGAGGAAAGCGTCGACGTCCGCATCCTCTCCGCCACTCACAAGAACCTCGCCGACCTCGTCGCGCAGGGCCAGTTCCGCGAGGACCTCTACTACCGGATCAACGTGATCGAGCTGCGGGTCCCGGCCCTGCGCGAGCGCAGCGCCGATATCCCGGAGATTGCCGATGCCATTCTCGAACGTCTGGCGCGCCGCGCAGGAGGAAGCGCGCCGCGAATTTCCGCGGACGCGGTCCGGACGCTGCAGGACTACGCTTTCCCGGGCAACGTGCGCGAGCTCGAAAACGTGCTCGAGCGCGCGCTCACCCTGAGTACGGGCGGCGAGATCACCGCTGAGCACGTGCGGCTGCGCTCCGCCGCCCGGCCCGCGGCGTCCGAGCCTGCGGCGCCCGCCGCGGCAACCGCGCCCGCCACAGTCGAGGCCGGCGCCGCTCTCGGGAGCCACCTGGAGAGCATCGAGCGCGACGCCATCATCAAGGCGCTGGAGAAGACCCGGTACAACAAGACCGCGGCGGCGAAGCTCCTCGGCATGAGCTTCCGGGCACTGCGTTACCGGATCAAAAAGCTCGGAATCGAATAACCCGCCCGGGGGTGACGCTACGGGTCACTTTGTGACGCTCAGGGCAAGCGTTGGCGTCAGTCCGCGACAGGTCTTACGTCAAGGGCCCGGCGGGGCCGAGCAAGCCATCCAGACACATCAATGACTTAGGCGGCCGGGGGTACCTGGCACAAGGCTTGCTTCAATCTGGCCGGGCGCCCTTTTTGCGCCACTGCGTTTGTACCCAAAAATTTTCAGGAGTCTTCACAAATGAAGTCGTTGCAAAAGGGTTTCACCCTGATCGAGCTGATGATCGTCGTCGCGATCATCGGCATCCTCGCCGCGATCGCGATCCCGGCGTATTCGGACTACACCGTCCGCTCGAAGGTAACGGAAGGTCTGGGCCTCGCCTCTTCCGCCAAGACCTCGGTTGCCGAAGGCTTCCAGTCGAACGACATGCCGGGCGTCAAGGCCGCCGCTGCCGCCTGGAACGTGGGCTTCACGGCGACCAAGTACGTGAAGACCATCGCCGTCGCCACCGGCACGGGCGTCATCACGGTGACGTTCAACAGCGCGAATATCCCGCAGATCGTTGCGGCGAATAACACGCTGGTGATGAGCCCCTACGCCATTGCCGCCGGCGCCGCCGCCGGTGCCGCCGAGACGCCGCTCGCCGCGGGCTCGACCGGCAACATCGACTGGGCCTGCGCCTCGGGCACCAACAACACTGCGACCAGCCTCGGTCTGGCGGGCTCGCCTGTCGGCACCCTGCTGCCGAAGTACGCGCCGACGCAGTGCAAGTAATCAACTCCTGACGCTTAAGGAGTTTCCCGGAGCCCCGGCCTTGTGCCGGGGCTCCGCTTTTTGGAGCCTCCCGGACCCAACTGTGACGTGTACCCCGCCCTCTGCGCCGGGTTGTCTGCAGAATCGCTGAGGAT
>DASPOP010000206.1:0-6243 GCA_035625955.1 Steroidobacteraceae bacterium
GGCCAGCGACAGCGGCACCCCCGCCACGACGAAATAGCTGGTGTTGGCCAACGCACGCCAGAACTCGCGGGAATGCAGCAGCTGCGCATAGTTCTCGAGTCCCACGAAGCGCAGATTGCGCAGGTCGGCGAGCGCATACAGATCGAAGTCGGTGAGGCTCACCGCGAGAGCCGCGAGCAGCGGCAGGAAAAAGAACGCCCCGATGATGAGCAGGGCCGGCGCCGCGAATACCCAGCCCGCGAGTCCCGTCTTCATGGAGCCGCCGCCGCGCGCGCCAGCATCCAGCGCCGTTTGGCGAGAATGGCATCCACCGTCCGGTCGAGCTCCGCCGGCCCTTCCTCGAGCGACAGGTCGCCACGCACCACGCGCTCGGCCATGAGACGCATCTCGTCCACTATGCGTTCCAGCTCCGGGAGCCGGGGCGCCGGCTTCAGGCGTTCGAGCTGCTCGCGAAACGCCCGCGCGTAGACGTTATCGGCGAGCTGCGGTGCGAGCCAGGTGCTGCGGCGTGGCGGCAGGTCGCCGGAGAGGTCGTAGAAGCGTTGCTGCACGGCCTGCGATGACAGGAACTCGAGCAGCTGCCACGCCTCCTGCTTGTGGGCTGAGCGCCGGAATATCACCAGGCTCGAGCCTCCGGCGAGCGATGCGCCCGGACCGTCGGGGCCGGGCATCGGCGCCGTCATCCAGCTCCCCTGCTCCGCGGGCGGAAGCCGGCGCTTGAACTCCCCGATGTTCCAGGGACCGGAGATGTAGAAGGAGTAGTAGCCGCGCCCGAACTCGTCCCAGAAATTCGAGATCTGCGTGTTGGCGACGGGCGGTGCCCAGCCGCGCTCGAACATTTCGCGATAGAAGCCGAGTGCGCGGCGAAATCCGGCGCTCTCAAAATTGCCGAAGCGCCCGTCGTCGCGCAGCAGCGGGTCGGGCTGCTCGAGCGCGAGCACCAGCAGCGGCTCGAACTCATTCAAGGGAAGCAGCACGCTGTAGCGCTCGGGCCCGACCAGCGCCTTGATCGCGGCCAGCATCTGCGACCATTCGCTCCAGGTGCGGGGCGGGTGGTCGAAGCCCGCCCGCGCGAGCAGGTCGCGACGATAGAAGAGGAGTCGGGTGTCGACATACCAGGGGATCCCGTAGAGCCGGCCCCCGATCAGGTTCGTGGCCCAGATCCCCGGGAAGTAGTCCTCCGCCTGCACTACCGGTGACGTCGCGACGCGCGCCTCGAGCGGCGCGAGCGCCTCGAGCGCCGCGAACTCCGGGATCCACGAGTTGCCGAGCTGGCAGAGGTCCGGAGTCGCATCGCCCGCAAACGCCGTCAGCAGCTTCTGGTGGGCGGCGCTCCAGGGCAGCTGTTGCAGCCGGACCTCGATGTCCGGGTGCAGCCGGTTGAACTCCGGCAGCAGCCGCGCGATCACTTCACCTTCGGCCCCCATCGCCCACACCGTCACCGAGCGATGGGACGAGGACCCGGAACCGCACCCCGCCGCGCATAGCGCGAGCAGAGAAACCCCGAGCCAACGGAGCACGCGCCGCGAAGCCGCGCGCTTACCCCGAAACCGCGCGAGCGCTTTGCAGCCAGCCGCCCTCAAATCCCGCGCGTTCGAGGCCGAGCTGGATGTACGCATCGTTGCGCATGATGCGCCAGAGGAGTCCGCTGCGGTAGCTCAGCGAGGCAGGCCGGCCGAGCGCTCACCCGCAGTCGGCGCGGCGCCGCACGAGCCACGCACGACGACCTGGACCGGCAGCCGCTCGGCGACTTGCGCGTCGCCGACGGCTTTGGTCTCGATGAGTCCCGCAAGGCGCTCCAGTGCCCGCAGGCCGAGCGTCGCAATGTCCGCGCGCACGGTGGTGAGCGGCGGACTCACGAACCGTGCGAGCGGGATATCGTCGAAGCCGGTGAGCGCCATGTCCTCGGGCACGCGGATGCGCGCCTCCCGCAAGGCGACCAGACAGCCCACTGCCATCATGTCGTTGGCGGCAAAAACCGCGTCCGGGCGTTCGGCTTGAGCTGCCATGACCTGCCCGGCGCGATAGCCGCCTTCCTCGGTGAAGTCGCCCCCGACCACCACCGGCGGCGCCGCGCCGCTCCCCTTGAGCGCTGCGCGGTAACCGCGCAGGCGTTCCTCGGCCTGAAAGTTGCCCTCCGCCCCGCGGATGTGAGCGATCCGCCGATACCCCCGTTCGAGGAGGTGGCTGGTCATCGCCCGCGCACCGCCAAAGTCGTCGACCAGCAAAGACGGGTACTCCGCGGCATGGGTGCGGCTGTTCAGCAGCACCGTCGGCAGAGTGTGAGGCACGGCCTCCTGGAGGAATCCGGCTTCCTCGCCGGGAACCATCGCCAGCAATCCGTCGATGCGTCCGTTCAGCGCCTGCACCGCGCTCGCGGCCTCGCCCGAGTTGCCGTGCGAGCTCGACACGAGCAGGTGCAGGCCGCGTCTGCGGGCCGCTCGGTCCACGCCCCGAATGAGCTCCGAGAAGTACTCCCCGTGCAGGTCGGGCAGCAACAGGCCGACCGTGTGGGTACGGCCGACGATCAGGCTCCGGGCTCCACTGTGCGGCGTATAGCGCAGCTTGCGCGCGGCGCGTTGCACGCGCTCCCGGATCTCCGGCCGCACCGTTCCCTTGTTATTGAGTGCCCGGGATACGGTGGCAATCGAGACCCGCGCTACTCGGGCGACGTCTTTGATCGTCACCACGCTTTGAATCTCTCCTGCCGGTCCGCGGGCGGGGTCTCCTGTCGCGCGGCGGTCCCGGCGTTGCTGGTGCGAAAGTAAACGCTTTCTCAGTCTAGGCAGCGCTCCGCGGGTCTGTCAAACCCGGGCCGTCCGCGTTCCCCTAGCGCTGCAGGAGATGGCGGTACTGCACGAACCCGGAGGCGTCGGCAATGCGATCGTAGAGCCGCATCGCCTCGGTGTTGGTCTCGTGAGTCAGCCAGTACACGCGATTCAAGCCCTGCTCGCGGGCGAGCGCGTACACGTATTCGATCAGCCGGCGGCCGACGCCCGTGCCACGGAATTCCGGCGCCACGTAGAGGTCCTGCAGATAACAATAATCGGCGCTCGTCCAGCAGGAGCGGTGGCGGATGTGATGGACCAGGCCCACCGCTTCTGCCTCGGACCACGCGAGCGCGCCGCCCATCGGCTCGGCCGGATCATTGAGCCGTCGCCAGGTCACCGCCGACACCTCGGCGGGAATGTCGACCTTGTAGAAGGATTGATAGCCGCGCCACAGCGGCAGCCAGGCCGCGTGATCGCCCGGTGAGAGCGGCCTGATCGACAGCGGAGTCTTATTCACCGCTGCGGGACTTTCGCCGCGTTCGCCAGCTCGACCGGCTTGCCGTGCGGAGTGCGGCGATACGCCTCGGCCCAGGCCTGCCTGCAGTCGAGCAGCTCGGCGCTCTCCGACAGGCCCTTGCCGACGACCAGCCGCTCGAGCGCCGCGAGCCAGCAGTGATAGTAATGCGAGCCATCGTCCGGCTCGCCGCGCGCCGCGCTCGCCTGCAACTCCTCGCCGAGCGTCGCGGCCCACTCCTTCCAGCTGAAATGGCCCTGGTGCGAGAGGGAAACGGTGAGCGCGAAGGCTGACGCCTGCCACGGCTCGGCGAACACCGGCCCGGCCGCATCACTGGGCAGCGCCGGCAGCTCCGCCAGAGCGGCGGGCGACGGGACTCCCTCAGGACGCTTCAAGATGATCGTCCCAGAGATCGACGTAGACGCAATCCGCAGCGGCAGCGTCTGCGCCCCAGAGCTCGCGCGCCGCGAATCGCACCGAGTACACGTGCTGGGGTTTGGGACCCAGGCCCTGCACCAGGGCGTCGTTGAACACGAACACGCCGTGATCGCGCGCGATGGTGCCCTGCCTGCCGCGTGCGTAGCGCGGCAGGCGCGTGTGGCCGGCGGGACTCATGTTGCGGGCGCGCACGCGCTCGCCGACGTGAAACCTGGGCGCCGCCGGCACATCGCTCCTCGCCGAAGACCCGGAAGCGATCATCGGCCGCACCTCGTCGGCCCGCATCATGTGACGGCCCTTGAGGTTGCCGCCCTCGGCGATCCCGGTTTCGAGCTCCCTGCGCGTCACCATGCCGCTCTTCACCAGGAGCTCGCTCAGGGCCACGAGCCAGCGTTCGTAGTAGCTCATCCGCAGGTATTCGGCCGGCGGAATGAGCTCGCGCTGGTAACGGCCCGAGCCGGGCGGCCAGTCGCCATCGATCACCTCGTACATCGCGTAGACGCGCCCTTCCCACGGAGCGTGGAAGACCGGCTCGTTCTTCTCGGACCGCACCGGCCCCATGTCCTGCATGCCGCCCATGTCATGGATGCCGTTCAAGCGCTGGCCTCCGCCGCCCCGGCCGTGACCCGCGAAACGCCCACCATCGCGTCCCGGGTCACGAGCGCGGCGAGCTGCTCCTCGCCGAGCTTCCCGGTCCCCGCCGGCCGCTCGGGCAACACGAGATACCGCACCTCGGCGGTGCTGTCCCACACGCGCACCTCGACATCGCTCGCGAGCTCGAGGCCGAATTCCTTCAGCACGCCCCGTGGATCGATCACCGAGCGCGAGCGGTAGGCCGCCGACTTGTACCAGACCGGCGGCAAACCCAGCACCGGCCACGGGTAGCAGGAGCACAGGGTGCACACGACGAGGTTGTGGACGCGGGGCGTGTTCTCGACCACGACCATGCACTCGCCCTCCTCACCGCCGAATCCCAGCTCGGCGATGGCCGCGGTGGCGTTGGTGAGGAGGCGCTGCTTGTACGCCGGGTCGACCCAGGCGCGGGCGACGACCCGGGCGCCGTTGCGCGGGCCGATCTGGTGCTCGTAAGTGTCGACTACGGCATCGAGCGCGGCGCGATCCACCAGGCCCTTCGCCACCAACACTGACTCGAGCGCTTTGGCGCGCAGTGCCGGATCCGAAGGCACGACCTGATGGTTCCCGCCCTGGGTGTGGTCATGATCGTGATCGGCGGGCGTCGCTGCGCCCGAGTGCGGCGCCACGGCGGCGCCCGCAGCAGTCAGGGCACCGGCCAGGAGATCGCGGCGTGTTGGCGTCATGCGCTCCGAGTATAGACACTTGCGCGCGGGGCCGAAGCGCGCGCGGCCGAAGTGCACCCGGCCGAAGCGCTTGTGCGCCGCAGCAGCACCGCCGGCCGCATCTGTAAGTCATCTGTGACTGAGCCTTGTGCGGCTTCATCCAGCATGGATCGCGTCTTCAAACCACACCAGGGAGTGAGCCATGCACAAGATCACCTGTTGGATTGTCTCGACCGTCATGCTCGCCTGCGCTTCGCTCGCCGAAGCCCACGGCTGCAACAACCGCTTCATCGCCTTCGGTGACAGCCTCACCGATCCGGGCAATGCCTATGCGGCCACCGGCGCCGTCTCGACCGCGCCCTTCAGCCTTATTCCATCCGCGCCTTATGCCAGCCACACCTTCAGCAATGGTCCGACCTGGGCTGAATGGCTGGCCTTCACCCTCGGCTCGCCCGAGAGCGGGGCTCCGGCTTTCGTCGCCCCCGGTTCCTTCACCAACTATGCAGTCGGCGGTGCGCGTGCGCGGCCAGGGAGCGGATCGTTCGACCTGACGGCTGAAGTTTCGCTGTTCCTGTCGGACTACGGTGGGCAGGCCTGCACGACGCCGACCTACGTGCTCTGGATCGGCGGTGACGATCTGCGGGATGCGCTGACGGCGCTCGCGACTGCGGCCAACCCCGCCGACGGGCAGGCGCAGGCCGGTGCGATCATCAGCGGCGCGATCGGCGGCATCGCCGACAATGTCGGCGCGCTGTACGCCTCCGGAGCGCGTAATTTCCTCGTCCTGACCGCTCCGGACGTGTCGCACGCCCCGGCCGTGCGGCTGCTGGGTCCCACCGCGATCGCGGCGGGGGCGGAGCTCAGCGGCGCCTTCAATCAGGCGCTCACCGGCGCCATCGCTCAGCTCGAGCAGCTGCCCGGCATCCACATCGCCACTTATGACGACAACGTGCTGACGGCGGCGATCATCGCCAACCCCGGAAAGTTCGGGCTCCGCGATGTGACCGACCCGTGCCTGACGTTCGGCGTCGTTCAGAACGCGGTGTGTGCCAGGCCCTGGCAGTACCTGTTCTGGGACGGCATCCATCCGACGGCCGCGGGCCATCTGATCGTGGCGGGAGCGGTGCTGACGAGCGAGTTCGCGAACCGGTTCGCTGACGCGGACCGTTGACGGCTCGTCCCTTTTGACGCAGCCGATTGACGGGAGGGAGCGCAGCAGCGC
>DASPOP010000207.1:0-4357 GCA_035625955.1 Steroidobacteraceae bacterium
CAACGGCCAGCCCATCTCCCGGGATCTCTATGAGTTCTACGTCAAGAGCGTCACCGGCAAGACCTCTGCGGAGCTGCCCGCCGACATCCGCGGCAAGCTGCTCGACAACATGGTGCACGGCGAGGTGATCGCGCAGCAGGCGGTCAAGGATGGGCTCGACAAGGGCGGCGATACCGCCTACATCCTCGAGCTCTCGCGCCTCAACGTGCTCGGGCAGGCGCTGGGCGATCACTACCTGAAGGACAAGAAGCCGACCGATGCGGAGCTGCGTGCCGAGTACGACGCCTACGTGGCCGCCTCGCCCAAGAGCGAGTACCACGCGCGCCACATCCTGGTCGCCACTGAGCCCTTCGCGGACAAGATCGTCCAGCGGCTCGGGCGCGGTGAGAAGTTCGAGGACCTCGCCAAGGCCGAGTCCATGGATCCCTCCAAGAGCAACGGCGGCGACCTGAGCTGGATCCGGCCCGAGTCGGTGCCGCCGGAGTTCATGAAGGCGCTCGAGTCCCTGAAGCCTGGCGAGTACACCAGGACGCCGGTGCAGACCACCTTCGGCTGGCACATCGTGCAGCTGGTCGAGACGCGCCCGCTCACGCCGCAGTCTTTCGAGCAGCGCAAGCCGCGCATCGAGCAGGAGATCGAGAGAAAGAAGTTCAAGGACTACGTCGATGATCTGATGCGCACGGCACAGGTCACCAAGACACTCGATCAGGGTGCCTCGGGCGCGGCCGCCAAGGCACCGGCCCCACTCGCACCGGCGCTGGCGCCGGCGGCGGCCCCGCCGCCCGCAAGCGCACCCGCGCCCAAGAACTGAAGCGCCGCGGCCGCCGCGGCCTCAGCCGCCGCGCAGCAGCGCGCGCAGCTCCTCCTCATCGAGCACCGGGATGCCCAGCTCGCGCGCCCGCGCGAGCTTGGACCCCGCCTCGGCCCCGGCCACCACGAAGCTCGTCTTCTTCGAGACGCTTCCCGACACTTTCGCGCCGCGCGCGGTGAGCGCTGCCTCGGCCTCCTCGCGCGTCATCGACTCGAGCGTTCCGGTGAGCACGAAAGTGCGGCCTGCGAGCGGCGCGCCCGCGCCGGCGGGTGCGCGCGTGACCTCAGGCCATTTCACACCTTCCTTGCGTAAGGCATTGATAACGTTGACGTGATCGTTTGAATCAAAGAAGGTCGCGACGTGCGCCGCCACGATCGGGCCGACGTCCTCGACCTCCTCGATCTCCCCGGCGCCCGCCTTCATGAGCGCCTCCAGCGTGCCGAAGTGGCGTGCGAGCGCGAGCGCGGTGGCCTCGCCCACCTCGCGGATACCGAGCGCGTACAGCAGGCGCGGCAGAGTCGTCTCCCTGGATCTGTCGATCGCGGCGACCAGATTCGCGGCGGACTTCTCGCCCATGCGCTCGAGCCCGGCGAGCTGCGCCACCGTGAGGGTGTAGAGATCCGCCGGCGAGCGCACCAGCTCGCGCTCCACGAGCTGCTCGACCACCTTGTCGCCGAGCCCCTCGATGTCGAGCGCGCGGCGGCTGGCAAAGTGCCGCAGCGCCTCCTGGCGCTGCGCGCGGCAGGTGAAGCCCCCGGTGCAGCGCGCCACCGCCTCGCCCTCGACGCGCAGTACCAGGGAGTCGCACACCGGGCAGCGCGCGGGCAGCCGTACTTCTCGCGACTGCGGCTTGGGCGGCCGTCCCGCTTTCATCGGCCGCTTGTCCAGCATGACGCTCACCAGCTCCGGAATCACATCGCCGGCGCGCCGCACCACGACGGTATCGCCGACGCGCACGTCCTTGCGGTGCACCTCGTCGATGTTGTGCAGCGTCACGTTGCTCACGGTCACACCGCCGACGAACACCGGCTCGAGGCGCGCGATCGGGGTGAGCGCGCCGGTGCGGCCGACGTTGAACTCGATGTCCCGCACCACGGTGAGCGCCTCCTCCGCCGGGAACTTGTGGGCGATCGCCCAGCGCGGCGCGCGCGACACGAAACCGACGCGCTCCTGATCGGCGCGCGACTCGAGCTTGTAGACGACACCGTCAATCTGGTACGGCAGCGCGCCGCGGCGCGCGCCCATCTCGCGGTAGTAGGCGAGGCAGCCGGCGACGCCGTGTACCGGGTGCGCATCCGGCGAGACCGGCAGCCCCAGCGTGCGCAGCCAGGCGAGCAGCTCCGCCTGGCCCGCGGGCGGCGGCGCACCCTCCAGGGCCCCCAGCCCATAGAAGAAGGCATCGAGGGGACGCGCCGCGCTGATCTTCGGATCGAGCTGGCGCAGGCTCCCGGCGGCGGCGTTGCGCGGGTTGACGAACACCTTCTCGCCGCGCTCGCGTGCCCGGGCGTTCATGCGCTCGAAGCCCTTCAGGGGCATGAACACCTCGCCGCGCACTTCGATGAGCGGCGGCGCGGGCGGGCGCAGCCGGTGCGGCACGCTGCGCACCGTGCGCACATTGGCGGTTACGTTCTCTCCGGTGACGCCGTCGCCGCGGGTCGCGGCCGCCTCGAGCCTGCCGTCGCGATAGATCACCGCGATCGCGAGTCCGTCGAGCTTGGGCTCGGCGACGTAGTCGAGGTCGGCTTCGGTTCCGAGGCGCTCGCGTATCCGGCGATCGAAGGCCGCGACGTCCTCCGCGCTGAAGGCGTTGTCGAGGGAGAGCATCGGAACCCTGTGCACGACCTCGCCGAAGGCGGCGCTCGGCGCGCCGGACACCCGCTGGGTCGGCGAGTCGGGGGTGACGAGCTCGGGGTGCGCGGCTTCGAGCGCGCGCAGCTCCGCCATCAGCCGGTCGTACTCCGCGTCGGGAACCGCCGGCTCGTCGAGGACGTAGTAGCGGTAGTCGTGCTGCTTGAGCTGCTCGCGCAACTCGGCGGCGCGTGCCGCCGGGCCGGCTGTCACGAGAGCGCCTCGCCCGAGAGCCGCTCGCGCAAGCTGGCGATGCGCGCCGGTGTGAGCGGCGTGCCGCCCTCGTCCTGCAGTACGCCGCACAGCCGGTCGTTGAGATTGCGCGCGGTGGCCACCAGCTCCTCGAACGCCTCCGGCGGCGACATCGGTCCCGGCAGCACGGCAAACAGCGACAGGCCGCCGAAGTGCTGCGAGTCCATGGTGTCCGCGTCGAAGGTCCCGGGGCGCGTCAGGCTCGCGGCGGAGAGGACGGCGCGCCGCGCCTCATCGGGCTTGTGGAAGATGTCGAAGCGGCCGAGCACGAAGCCCTCGGCCGCGAGCGCCTGGCGCAGCGAACGCCCGGCGAAACGCGCCGGCTGCGCCGCCACCAGACGCAGCGCCACGATGCGGCGCTCCTCGTCCGGAGGCCAGTCGACCAGAGGCTCGGCCGTGCTGGACGCACACGGCTCGCCGGGAGGTGCACTCTGCGACGCCATATCAAAGTCAGCTTCCACAGGAGCCTGTTGCAGGGCGCTGTCCGCAGCCGCCGGCCCCGTCGCCGCCTCCGCGGCCGCCCCGGGCGGCGCGGGCTCGAGCACCGGGAACTCGCCGGTGTCCTCCGGCAGCGCGACCGTGGGGAGGGCGCGCCGGGTCAACGGCTCGACGGCATGCATCTCCGGCAGCTGCAGCGGCGGCTCGCGTGGCCGGGTCGGCTCGGGTGGCAGCTCGCCCTTGCGCGCCTGGCGCGGGCGCCGCAGCTCCCACAGCGCGAGCGCCGCGAAGAACGCGACTCCGAGGATCAGCAGCCACCAGCGCAACTGTGACATCGGTTCAGACCGCCGCCAGGCGCACCGCCTCGTCGACGTCGACCGTCACCAGGCGCGACACGCCCGGCTCGAGCATGGTCACGCCGATCAGCTGCGAGGCGAGCTCCATGGTGGCCTTGTTATGGGTGATGAACACGAACTGCACGCGCGAGGACATGTCGCGCACGATGTCGCAGAAGCGCCCGACGTTGTGCTCGTCGAGCGGCGCATCGACCTCGTCGAGCAGGCAGAACGGCGCCGGGTTGAGATCGAAGATCGAGAACACCAGCGCCACCGCGGTCAGTGCCTTCTCGCCGCCCGAGAGCAGGTGGATGGTGCTGTTCTTCTTGCCCGGCGGCCGCGCCATGACCGCCACTCCGGCGGTCAGCTTGTCCTCGCCGACCAGCTCGAGATAGGCGTGCCCGCCGCCGAACAGGCGCGGGAACTTCTCGCGCAGCCCCGCATTGATGCGCTCGAAGGTGTCCTCGAAGCGCGTCCGGGTCTCGCGGTCGATGCGCCGCATCGCCTCCGCGAGGGTCTCGAGCGCCGCGGTCAGATCGGCGAACTGGCGGTCGAGGTACTCCTTGCGCTGCGTCTGATCCTTCAGCTCATCGAGCGCGGCCAGGTTCACCTGGCCGAGCTTCTCGACCTCGGCGCGCGTCTCGGCGAGCGTCTGCTCCCAGGCGGCGACGTT
>DASPOP010000208.1:0-4469 GCA_035625955.1 Steroidobacteraceae bacterium
ACGAGGCCGAAGCGGTCGCGGTGGCGCGCGAGCACGTCGAGCGTGCTCTCGCCGACCGAGCCGGTGGAGCCGAGCACCGCGACGCCGATCACGCCACCACCCCGAGCAGCGTCAGGCCGAGGAGCAGCACCGGCGCGGCCGCGGTGAGGCTGTCGACACGGTCCATGACGCCGCCGTGTCCGGGAAATACCGTGCCGGAGTCCTTGATGCCCGCGAAGCGCTTGAGCAGGCTCTCGGTGAGATCGCCGATGACGGAGAAGGCGACGGTCGCCAGGCACAGCGGCAGGAACACCGCGAGCGAGACGTGAAACCAGAGGCTGCCTCCGACCGCGACCAGCGCACTCAGGGCGATCCCGCCCAGCACCCCCTCCCAGGTCTTGCCCGGCGACACCGCCGGCGCGAGCCGGATCCGTCCGAAGCGGCGACCGACGAAGAAAGCGCCGATATCGGCGACCCACACCAGGATGAGCGTGAACAGCACCCACTGCCCGTGCGGTGGCGCGAGGCGCAGCCACACGAGCGCGAGCCATGTGGGCACGAGCGCGAGCACGCCCGCGACCCCCGCGGCCCAGCGCGACACCAGCCGCGGCGCGAAGGCAATCCACATGAATGCGGTGAGCCACCAGAGCACCGCCGCGACCAGGATCAGGTCGCGGCCGTCCGGCTGGGCCGACACGCGCCAGGCGAGCGGCAGCAGCAGCGCCACCAGCGCCACGTAGGTGAGCCGCCGCGTCGCGCCCGAGAGGCGCAGGAACGCCGACCATTCCCAGGCGCCCGCGAGCAACATCAGGGTGAGCACCACGACGGTGGCCCACACCGGCAGGAACAGGAGGATCACCAGCAGCGCCGCGGCCCCCACCACGGCGGTCAGCACCCGTTTGCGCAGCGATTCGTTCACCGGGCGCCGCTCACCGCCGCCGGACGCTGTCCGAAGCGCCGCTCGCGGCTCGCAAAGAAAGCGAGGGCGTCATTGAGATCGACAGCCGTGAACTCCGGCCACAGACGCCCGGTGAAGTAGAGCTCGGCGTAGGCCAGCTGCCACAGGAGGAAGTTGCTGATGCGCTGCTCGCCGCCGGTGCGGATGTGGAGGTCCACGTCCGGGAGTCCCGCGAGCGCGAGGGCCGCGGCAAAGCGCGCCTCGGTGATTTCCTCCGGGCGCATGGATCCGCTCGAGCATTCGCGTGCAAGCGATTGAGCCGCCTGAACAATATCCCAACGTCCACCGTAGCTGACCGCCACCTGCAGGGCGAGTCCGCGGTTGCCCGCCGTGCGCTCCTCGGCGGCGGCGACGCGCGACTGCAGCCGCACGGCGAGGCTCTTGCGATCGCCGATGAAGCGCAGCCGCACCCCCTTCTCGTCGAGCTCGGCGACCTCGCGGTCGAGCGCCTCGACGAACAGGCTCATCAGGCTCCCGACCTCGTCGGCGGGACGCCGCCAGTTCTCGCTCGAGAAGGCGAACAGCGTCAGCGCGCCGACCCCGAGGCGCGTGCACTCCTCGACGCACGTGCGCACGGGCTTGAGCCCCGCCTTGTGACCGGCGGCGCGCGCGACGCCGCGCGCGGCCGCCCAGCGGCCGTTGCCGTCCATGGTGATCGCGATGTGCTGCGGCAGATTGGAGAAGGCCGGAGTCATCAGACCTGCATGACCTCCTTCTCCTTGCCGGCGAGCGCCGCGTCGATGTCGGCGATGTGCTTGTCGGTGAGCTTCTGGATATCGGCCTCCGCGCGCCGCTCGTCGTCCTGCGAGAGATGCTTATCCTTCATCCTGTGCTTGATCTCGCTCATGACGTCGCGCCGCACGTTGCGCACCGCGACGCGGGCATTCTCGGCGTCGTGGCGCAGCACCTTGGTGAGCTCCTTGCGCCGCTCCTCGGTGAGCGGCGGCATCGGAATGCGGATCACGGTGCCGGCGGTCATGGGCGTCAGCCCCAGATCGGACTTGAAGATCGCCTTCTCGATCGCCTGCACGACGCTCTTCTCCCAGGGAGAGATCACCAGCGTCCGTCCCTCCTCGACCGCGATGCTCGCCACCTGCTGCAGCGGCACCTCGCTGCCGTAGTAATCGACCTTGAGGTGCTCGACCAGGCTCGGATGCGCGCGCCCGGTCCGCAGCTTCTTCAGCTCCGCCTGGAAGGTGTGGACGCACTTGGTCATACGCGTGGTGGCGTCCTTCTTCAGTTCTTCGAGCATAGTGTCTCCTCGCGGCCCGCGGCGCTCACTCGTTGGTGACCGCCGTGCCGACTTCCTCGCCGCGCACGATGCGGGTGAGGTCCCCCGGATTGTTGAGATTGAATACCCGCAAAGGCAAGCGGTTGTCGCGGCACATGACGATGGCGGTCGCGTCCATGACGTTGAGCTTGTCGGTGAGCACCTGGTCGAAGGTGAGGCGCGCATAGCGCGTCGCCGCGGGGTTGCGCAGCGGATCGTCCGAAAAGACGCCGTTCACCTTGGTCGCCTTCAGCAGCACGTCGGCGTTGATCTCGATGGCGCGAAGCGCCGCCGCCGTATCGGTGGTGAAGAACGGGTTGCCGGTGCCGGCGGCGAATACCGCGATGCGGCCCTTCTCCAGGTGGCGCACGGCGCGGCGCCGGATATAGTCCTCGCACACTTCGTTGATGCGGATCGCCGACATCACGCGCGCATGCAGCCCGAGGCTCTCGAGCGCATCCTGCAACGCCAGCGAGTTCATCACCGTGGCGAGCATGCCCATGTGGTCCGCCGCCACGCGATCCATGCCGGCGCGCGCGAGTCCCGCGCCGCGAAAGATGTTGCCGCCGCCGATCACCACCGCCAGCTGCACGCCCATCTGCGCGATGTCCTGCAGCTCCCCGGCGATGCGCTTCAGCACCGACGGGTCGATGCCGTAGTCGCTCTGCCCGAGCAGCGCCTCGCCCGAGAGCTTCACCAGGATCCGCGTGTAGCGCGGCTTCGCTTGCGTCATCTCTCACCTCCGCCGATGGAAAAAACCCCGCACGCGGCGGGGTTCACTCCTTTGGCTACAGCACTCGCCTCAGCTCCCGGTCGCCAGGCGTGCTACCTCGCCACCGAAGTCATCGGTTTTTTTTTCAATGCCGGCGCCGACCTCGAAGCGCTCGAAGGAAACCACCTCGGCCTTGGCGCCCTTGACGAGCTTCTCGATGGTCACGTCCGGATCCTTGACGAACAGCTGCCCGTAGAGGGTGATCTCGCTGAGCGCCTTGCGCAGCCGCCCCTCGACCATCTTGGCGACGATCTCCGGCGGCTTGCCCTCGCCCCGCGCCTGCTCGGTGAGGATCTCGCGCTCCTTCGCCACGACATCGGGGGGTACCTGCTGTGCGGTGACGTACTTCGGGCTGCTCGCGGCGACGTGCATCGCCAGGTCGTAGGCGAGGCTCGCGGCTCCGCCCTTGACGGCGACCAGCGCGCCGATGCGCGTGCCGTGGACATAGGCGCCGAGCTGGTCGGGCGAAGTGACGACGGCGAAGCGCCGCACGCTGATGTTCTCGCCAATCCTGGCGACCAGCTCGCGCCGGCGCTGCTCGATGGTCTCGCCGGAAGGCAGACGTACCTCGCCGAGAGCGGCTATGTCGGCCGGCCGCGCCGCGAGCGCGCACTGCGCCACCGCCTCCGCGAAGGCTTTGAAGTCGGGTCCGCGCGCCACGAAGTCGGTCTCGCAGTTGACCTCGACCAGGGCGGCCGTGCGCGCGTCCGGGGATTTGGCGATCACCACGACGCCCTCGGCCGCGATCCGGGTGGCCTTCTTGTCGGCCTTGGCGAGCCCCTGTTTGCGCATGAGCTCGGCGGCCGCATCGAGATCGCCCTTGGTCTCAACCAGCGCCTTCTTGCACTCCATCATGCCCGCGCCCGTGCGGTCGCGGAGCTGTTTGACCGTATCTGCCGTAATGTTCATGACCAGCCTCCGTGGCACTCACTCGCCGGGGGTGTCGCCGCGCCCCTTGCGGCGGCCGACGTTCGGCGCGCCGCGCCTGGCGGCGGCACCGGCGACCGCATCGACGTCGGCGACCTCCGCGTCGTCGACCTCGGCCTCGAGATCCTCGGCGCTGGGCTCGGCGGCGGCCGCCGCGACCGGTGCGGGGGCGGCTACCGGCCGGCGCCGCGCCGGCGCCTTCTTGCGCACCGCGGGTGCGGGCCTGCGGCCGGTACGCGGGGACTTCTTGCGCGGGTTGCCGGCCTCGTCGAGCTCGACGAACTCGTCCACCCCGAGCGCCACCTGCGGCACCGACTCCTTGCCTTCGAGCACCGCATCGGCGATGCCGGCGGTATAGAGCTGGATCGCGCGCATGGCGTCATCGTTCCCCGGGATCACGTAATCGATGCCGTCGGGGGAGCAGTTGGTGTCGACGATCGCCACCACCGGGATGCCGAGCTTCTTCGCCTCGTGCACCGCGATGTTCTCGTGGCCGACGTCCACCACGAACAGCGCATCCGGGAGCGACTCCATGTGCTTGATGCCGCCCAGGCTCTTCTCGA
>DASPOP010000209.1:0-20307 GCA_035625955.1 Steroidobacteraceae bacterium
CGCCTTCAAGCGCGGCATGTGGGTCGGGCTGGCCAACTCGGCCTGGGAGATGGTCACCGCCGGCTACTCGCCCTGGACGCTGAAGAACACCGCCGACTGGTCGCGCCTGGCGAAGCTCGATGAGTTCGTCTCTCCGCAGCGGCACTGGGTCACGCGCACCCTGCCGCCCCGTGACCGCGTGTCGTTCGTGTTCTTCGCCGGCAACTCCCACGAGGAAAGCCAGCCGGTGCACCTCAAGGTCGCCGACTTGGATCTCTGCGCCGGGCGCTGCAAGACCGAGTTCGGCAACCCCTGCGAGCGCTTCTGCCCGGCGAATGTCTACGAGATGGTCGACGATGGCCGCGGCGGCAAGCGGCTGCAGATCAACGCGGCCAATTGCGTGCACTGCAAGGCCTGCGACATCAAGGATCCCTACCAGATCATCACCTGGACCACGCCCGAGGGGGGCTCGGGCCCGAACTACCAGTCGCTCTAGCCACGCTGCAGCCCGCAATCCCATGTCAGAGCTCTGGCGCCCGTCTCGAGAACGCATCGCCAACGCGAACCTGACGCGCTTCATGCGCTGCGTGACCGCACGCACCGGCAGGCCGCTCGCCGACTATGACGCGACCTACGCCTGGTCGCTCGAGCAGCCGGCGCAGTTCTGGACCGAGTTGGCGCGCTTTGCGGACCTGCGCGCTGACTTCGGCGAGGGGCCGGTCATCGAGCACCCGACGCAGATGCCCGGGGCGCGCTTCTTTCCCGCCGCGCGCCTCAACTTCGCCGAGAATCTCCTCAAGTTCGCCGACGACAGGCAAGCGCTGATCTTCCGCAACGAGCGCGGCACGCGGCGCGCACTCTCGGGCCGCGAGCTGCGCGCAGAGGTGGCGCGCATCGCCGCCGGGCTCACCGCCGCCGGCGTGGTCGCCGGCGATCGCGTTGCCGGCTACCTGCCGAACCTGCCGGAAGCGGCGATTGCGATGCTAGCGACCGCCAGCATCGGCGCCGTCTGGTCGTCGTGCTCGCCGGACTTCGGCGTGCACGGCGTGCTCGACCGCTTCGGGCAGATCGCACCGCGAGTGCTGTTCACCGCCGACGGTTACTTCTATGCGGGCAAGACGCTCGATTCCCTCGGCCCCATGGCCGAGGCGCTCGGCAAGCTCGACCACATCGAGCGCGTGGTGGTCATTCCCTACGTGTCGGCGAGACCGGAGCTCGCCCGGCTCGGCGCCGCGGCGGCTCGCGCCAGCCACTGGATGGAGTTCGGCGCCCGCGGGGCGCCCCTGCGCTGCGCGCCCCAGCCCTTCAATCACCCTCTCTATGTCCTTTATTCCTCGGGCACCACCGGAGTGCCGAAGTGCATCGTGCACGGCGCCGGCGGGACGCTGCTGCAGCATCAGAAGGAGCACCTGCTGCACACCGACCTCGCATCGCACGACTGTCTGTTCTACTTCACGACCTGCGGCTGGATGATGTGGAACTGGCTGATGAGCGCCCTGGCGACCGGCGCGAGGCTGCTGCTCTACGACGGCAGCCCATTCCACCCCGATCCCGGCGTGCTGTGGCGCATGGCCGCGGAAGAGCGCATCAGCGTGTTCGGCACCAGCGCCAAGTACCTCGCCTCGCTCGAGAAGAGCGGGTTCGTGCCGGCGCGCGCCGTGGACCTTACCGCGCTGCGTGCGCTGCTCTCGACCGGCTCGCCGCTCCTGCCCGAGGGCTTCGATTTCGTCTATCGCAGCGTGAAAACCGACCTGCAGCTCGCCTCGATATCGGGCGGCACGGACATCGTCTCCTGCTTCGCGCTCGGTTGCCCCACCCGGCCGGTGTATCGCGGCGAGATTCAATGCCGGGGCCTGGGGATGGCGGTCGACATCTTCGACGACGACAGCCGCCCGGTGCGCGGCACGCGCGGCGAGCTGGTCTGCACCGCTCCGTTCCCCTCGATGCCGATCCGCTTCTGGAACGATCCCGACGGGTCGCGCTACCGCGCCGCCTACTTCGAGCGTTTCCCCGGCGTGTGGCACCACGGTGACTTCGCCGCCATCACCCCCCACGACGGGATCGTGATCTACGGCCGCTCGGACGCAGTCCTCAATCCGGGCGGCGTGCGCATCGGCACCGCGGAGATCTACGGCGCAGTCGAGGCGCTGCCCGAGATCGTCGAGTCACTCGCGGTCGGCCAGGACTGGGAGGGCGACGTGCGGGTGGTGCTGTTCGTGCGCCTGAGGGCCGGCGTCGAGCTGAGCGAGGAGCTGCGCCAGCAGATCCGCGCCACCATCCGCAGCCAAACCACCGCACGGCACGTCCCGGCGCGGATCATCGCGGTGCCTGACATTCCGCGCACCCTCTCCGGCAAGCTCACCGAGCTCGCGGTGCGCAACGTGATCCACGGCTTGCCGGTGAAGAACGTCGACGCGCTCGCCAATCCGCAGGCGCTCGATCATTTCCGCGACCTCCCCGAGCTCGCGCACTGAAATCCTGAAGCGTGACTGACGCTGCCGACCTGCGGGAGCTGTATGCGCGCGAGCTTAGCGCCCGCGGCTTCAGCGCCGATCCCGCCCAGCTCGCCGCAGTCGCCAGGCTCGAAGCCGTGCGCCGGCGCCTCAAGCGCGCGCCGCGCGCCTGGCTGCCGCGCTTATTTCGCGCCCTCACCCGACGGCGGCCGGACACCCCGGTGCGCGGGCTGTATCTCTGGGGCGGGGTGGGCCGCGGCAAGACCTGGCTCATGGACCTGTTCTTCGAGAGCCTGCCGTTCGCCGAGCGGCGGCGCCAGCACTTCCACCGCTTCATGCACGACGTGCACGCGCAGCTCGCCGCCCTCAAGCACGAGCGCGACCCGCTCGAGCAGGTTGCGGAGACGATCGCACGCGGCACGCGCGTGCTGTGCTTCGATGAGCTGCAGGTGAGCGACATCGCCGACGCGATGATTCTGGGCAACCTGTTCGATGCGCTGTTCCGCCGCGCCGTGACGCTGGTCGCGACTTCCAACAGCGCGCCGCGCGAGCTCTACCGGGAGGGCCTGCAGCGCGCGCGCTTCGTGCCGGCGATCGCGCTGCTCGAGCGCCACCTCGAGGTATGGCGGGTCGCGGGCGCGACCGACTACCGCCTGCGCGAGCTCACCCAGGCCGGCGTTTACCTGCCGTCCGGCGCGCCTGACACCCCGGCGCGTCTCGAGCAGCTGTTCGCACGGCTCGCCGATCACGGCGCATGCGTCGGCGGCACCATCGACATCGAAGGACGCCCGATCGCCGTCATCCGCGAAGCACCGGGAGTCCTGTGGTGCGATTTCACCGCACTGTGCTCCGGTCCCCGCAGCCAGGACGACTACATCGAGATCGCGCGCGAATACCACTCGGTGATCGTCGCAGCGGTGCCGCTGCTCGAGACCAGCGCCGATGACGAGGCGCGGCGCTTCATTGCGCTGATCGACGAGTTCTACGACCGCAACGTGAAGCTGATCGTATCCGCGGCGGCCCCGGCGACCGGGCTCTATCGCGGCGAGCGCCTCGCCGCGCCCTTCGAGCGCACCGTGAGCCGGCTCATCGAGATGCAGAGCGCCGAGTACTTAGCCCGCGAACACAAGCCGTAAAAACGGCGCGGCGTTTTCCGCCAATGATCAGATCACGCCTCTGCGGATCTGATCCTGCTCGATCGACTCGAACAGGGCCTTGAAATTCCCCTCGCCGAAGCCCTCGTTGCCTTTGCGCTGGATGATCTCGAAGAAGATCGGACCGATCACGTTCTGCGTGAAGATCTGCAGCAGCACGCCCTCGCCCTTGGCCGGGTTGCCGTCGATCAGGATGCGGCGCCGGCGCAGCTCCTCGAGCGCCTCGCGGTGCCCGGGGACGCGCGCCGTCACGCCGTCGTAATAACTGTCGGGCGTGTCCTGGAAGGCGACGCCGTGGCCGTGCAGCACGTCCACGGTGCGGTAGATGTCGGCGGTGGCGAGCGCGATGTGCTGGATGCCCTCGCCGCGGTACTCGCGCAGGTATTCCTCGATCTGGCTCTTGTCGTCCTGCGACTCGTTGATGGGGATGCGGATCTTGCCGCAGGGACTCGTCATGGCGCGCGACAGCAGCCCGGTGAGCTTGCCCTCGATGTCGAAGTAGCGGATCTCGCGGAAGTTGAACAGCTTCTCGTAGAACCCGGCCCACAGGTCCATGCGCCCGCGGCCGACGTTGTGGGTGAGGTGGTCGATGACCGTCAACCCGGCGCCCTCCGCCGCTGCCGGCGGCGCCATGGGTCGAAAGTCGACGTCGTAGATCGAGCGCTCGCCATAGAGGTCCACCAGATAGACGAGTGAGCCGCCTATGCCTTCGATGCACGGGATGTTGAGCTCCATGGGACCGGCGCTCTGCGGTCCGGGCTTGGCCCCGAGCTCGAGCGCCCGACGGTAGGCGCCGGCCGCGTCGCGTACCCGGAAGGCCATGGCGCAGGCCGATGGCCCGTGGACGCGGGCGAAGGCCTGCGCGAAGGAGGCGGGCTCGGCGTTGATGATGAAGTTGATCTCGCCCTGGCGGTGCAGCGTCACGTTCTTGGAGCGGTGGCGCGCGACCACCGGAAAGCCCAGCCGCTCGAACAGGGTGCGCAGTAACTGCGGATCCGGCGCCGTGTATTCCACGAACTCGAACCCGTCGGTGCCCATCGGGTTGTCGTGCAGGTCGCTCATGAGGGGCATTATAGGCGCCCCGCGCAGCCTGCAGGCCGCCTGCAGCGTCCCGCATGTATAATCGCGCGCCTCCATGCACGCGCACGTTGCTCCCGAGGACAGCCGGCTGCTGCGCAGCATACCCGCCGCGCGGGTGGCGCTGATCGAGCGTATCGCGCGCGCCGCGGGCGGCCGCACCGGCCGCCACGAGCTCCAGCAGCGCTTCCTGCGCAGCTACTTCCACGGAGTCGACGAAGAGGACCTGGCCGCACACCCGCCGGGACTGCTCGCCAAGGCGGCGCTCGCCCACCTCGGCTTTGGGGCACGCCGCGCAGCGGGCCGCGCGCTGGTGCGGGTCTTCAATCCGGCCGCGGCCGAGGACGGCTTCGATTCGCCGCACACCCTGGTGCTCACGATCACGGACGACATGCCGTTCCTGGTCGACTCGCTCGGCATGGCCCTGAGCCGCGCCGAGCTCGCCGTGCACCTGATCGTGCACCCGGTGCTGCAGGTGCGGCGCGACGGGCGCGGGCGCCTCACCGACATCGGTGCCAACGGCTCGCAGGCGGTGCACGCCGAGTCGTGGCAGCTTTACGAGGTCGACCGCGTCACCGAGCCCGCGCAGCTCGAGAAGCTGCAGCGCACCCTCGAGTCCACGCTGGCCGACGTGCGCGCCGTGGTCAACGACTTCATGCCGATGCGCGAGCGCGTGCGCGAGATCATCGCGCGGCTCGAGGCCGATCCGCCGCCGCTGCCCGCCGCCGAGGTGGGCGAGGCGCGCCACCTGCTCGACTGGATGGAAGCGCGGCATTTCGTCTTCCTCGGCTACCGTCATTACCGGCTCGAGCGCGGGCGCTCCGAGGACCGGCTCGTGCCGGACCTGCTCTCGAGCCTCGGCGTGCTCGCCCGCAGCCGCGGCAAGGGAGTGCGCCCGGCCGCGACGGTGCTGCGCGGCGACGTGCGCGTCCGCGCGCGCGAACCGGAGCTGCTGATCGTCACCAAGGCAAACTCGACCGCCACCGTGCATCGGGCCGAGTATCTCGACTACGTCGGGGTCAAGACCTTCGACAGCCGTGGACTCGTCGATGGCGAGCACCGCTTCCTGGGACTCTGGACCTCGACTGCCTATCACGGCAGTCCGCGCGAGATTCCGGTGCTGCGCCGCAAGGTGGAGCGCGTCATCGAGCACTTTGGCCTCGATCCGTCGAGCCACGACGGCAAGGAAGTGCTGAACGTGCTCGAGACCTATCCGCGCGACGAGCTGTTCCAGGCGGGCGTGCCCGATCTGGTCCGCATCGTGCGCGGCGTGGTGAATCTCTACGAGCGCCGCACCGTGCGCCTGCTGGTGCGCCGCGACCCGTATCAGCGCTTCTACTCGTGCCTGGTGTACGTGCCGCGCGATCGCTACAACACCGAGGTGCGCCAGCGCATCGAGCGCATTGCGCTCGAGGGTTTCGCCGGCACCAGCGTCGAGAGCAACGCGCAGATCTCGGGCTCGAGCCACGCGCGCGTGCACGTAGTGGTGCGCACCGATCCGTCCCGGCAGCATAAGCCCGACTTCGCCGCCATCGAGCACCACATCGCCGAAGCGGCCCTCACCTGGGCCGACCGGCTGCGCGACGTGCTGATCGTCGAGCGCGGCGAGGCCGCGGGTCTTGCGCTCCTCGGGCGTTACCGCCACACGTTTCCCATCGCGTACTGCGACGACGTCGCGCCGGATGCGGTGCTCGCCGATCTCGCCGACCTCGAGGCCTTGCGCAGCGAGCCGCAGGCACTGCGCCTCAAGCTCTACCGGCCCGCGGCGCAGAAGGCCGAGCGCGTGCATCTCAAGATCGTCAAGCTCGGCGATCCGGTGCCGATCTCCGACATCCTGCCGATGCTGGAGAACTTCGGCCTGCGGGTGATCTCCGAGCGCCCCTACCAGCTCGCCTGGCCCGAGGGCGGCGCGGCGTGGATCCAGGATTTCGAGCTCGAGCACCGCGACGGCCTGGTGGTCGACATCGAGCGCGTGGAAGAGCGGTTCCGCGAGGCCTTCCTCGCCGCCTGGAGCGGCGCGATCGAGAACGACGGCTTCAACCGCCTGGTGCTGGGCGCGGACCTCGCCGCGCGCCAGATCATCGTGCTGCGCGCCTACTGCCGCTATCTGTTGCAGACCGGCGTGCCTTTCAGCCAGATCTACATGGAGCGCACGCTCGCGGGCAACGCGACGATCACGCGCAACCTGGTGCGGCTCTTCGAGACGCGCTTCGAGCCGGGCGCGGCGCGCAACGGCCGCGCCGAGCGCAGCAGCGAGAGCCTGGTGGGACAGATTCGCACGGGGCTCGATGGGGTGGCGAGCCTCGATGACGACCGCATCCTGCGCGCCTATCTCAACCTGGTGCGCGCCACTCTGCGTACCAACTTCTATCAGGCGGGTGCCGACGGGAAGCCGAAGGGCTATCTGTCGTTCAAGTTCGATCCCGCGCAGATTCCCGACCTGCCGCTGCCCAGGCCCAGGTTCGAGATCTTCGTCTACAGTCCGCGCGTCGAGGGCGTGCACCTGCGCATGGGCGATGTGGCCCGCGGCGGCATCCGCTGGTCCGACCGGCGCGAGGACTTCCGCACCGAAGTCCTCGGCCTCATGAAGGCGCAGAACGTCAAGAACACGGTCATCGTGCCGGTCGGCGCCAAGGGCGGTTTCGTGCCGAAGCGCCTCGCCGGCACCCGCGAGGAGGTCCAGGCCGAGGTGGTCGCCTGCTATCAGACCTTCATCCGCGGGCTCCTCGACCTCACCGACAACATCGTCGCGGGGCGCGTCGTGCCGCCGCGCGGCGTGGTGCGCCGTGATGGCGACGACCCCTATCTGGTGGTGGCGGCCGACAAGGGTACGGCCACCTTCTCCGACATCGCCAATGGCATCTCCGCCGACTACGGCTTCTGGCTCGGCGATGCGTTCGCCTCGGGCGGCTCGGCCGGCTACGACCACAAGAAGATGGGCATCACGGCTCGCGGCGCCTGGGAATGCGTCAAGCGCCACTTCCGCGAGATGGGCATCGATACCCAGAAGACCGACTTCACCGTGGCCGGCATCGGCGACATGTCGGGCGATGTGTTCGGCAACGGCATGCTCTTGTCGCGCCACATCCGCCTGCAGGCCGCGTTCGATCACCGCCACATCTTCCTCGACCCGGACCCCGATCCCATTCCCGCCTTCGCGGAGCGGGCGCGCCTGTTCGCGCTGCCGCGCTCGAGCTGGGACGACTATGACCGCAAGAAGCTCTCGCGTGGCGGCGGCGTGTTTCCGCGCACGCTCAAGTCGATCGCCCTGCCGGCGGAGGCCCGCGCGCTGCTCGGACTCGAGTCGGCCAGTGCGGCGCCGAACGAGATCATCCGCGCGATCCTGGCGCTGCCGGTCGATCTGCTGTGGAACGGCGGCATCGGCACCTACGTCAAGGCAAGCGACGAGCGCAACGCCGAGGTCGGCGACCGCACCAACGACGCCGTGCGCGTCAACGGCCGGGAGCTGCGCGCCAAGGTCGTCGGCGAAGGCGGCAACCTCGGGCTCTCGCAGCGCGGCCGCGTCGAGTACGGGCTCAAGGGCGGCCGCCTCAACACCGACTTCATCGACAACTCCGCCGGCGTCAACACCTCCGACGTCGAGGTGAACATCAAGATCCTGCTCAACCCGCAGGTGGCCGAGGGCAAGCTGACGCGCGGCGAGCGCAACCGGCTCCTGGCGCGCATGACAGGCGCGGTGGCGGATGTCGTGCTGCGCAACAACTACCTCCAGGGCCAGGCGATCAGCACGCTCGAAGTGCAGTCGGCGGCGCGCCTGCAGGAGTTCCAGCACCTGATCCGCTCGCTCGAGCGCTCCGGCGACCTCAACCGCGCGCTGGAGTTCCTGCCGAGCGACGACGAGCTGCTCGAGCGCCGCAAGCGCGCCATCGGCCTCGCCCGGCCCGAGCTCGCGATCCTGCTCGCCTACAGCAAGATCTGGCTCAACAACCACCTGCTGGCCTCGGACGTGCCCGAGGACCCGTACCTGTCGCACGAGCTCGAGCGTTACTTCCCCGCGCCGCTGCAGGAGCGCTTCCCGCGCGCCATCGGCCACCATCGGCTGCGCCGCGAGATCATCGCCACCGCGACCACCAACAGCCTGGTGAACCGCATGGGACCGACCTTCGTGACGCGCGCCCAGGAGGACAGCGGCGCCGAGCCGGCCCAGATCGCCCGCGCCTACACCGCCGCGCGCGAGATCTTCGCCATGCGCGAGGTGTGGGAGCAGATCGAGGCGCTCGACAACCGCGTGCCCGCGAAGCTGCAGTACGAGGCCGCCTTCCAGACGAGCCGCCTGCTCCGCCACGCGACCTACTGGCTGCTCGCCCCGCGGCGGCGCGGTCTGCAGGTCGATGCCGCGGTCAAGGAATTCCGCAGCGGCGTGCGCGAGCTCGAGGCGCACATCGCCGAGCTGCTCACCGGAGATGAGCTCGCGCACTTCGACGCGGCGCGCCGGCGCTACACCGAGGCGGGACTGCCGCCGCAGCTGGCGGCGCGCGTCGCCAGCCTCGAGGCCCTGAACGCCGCGCTCGACATCGTCGAGATCGCAGGCGCACACCGCGTCAGCGTCACCGAGACCGCGCGCGTCTACTTCGAGGTCGGGTCGCGCACCGGCGTCGACTGGCTGCGTACGCGGATCGAGAAGCTGAGCGTCGACGGGCCGTGGCAGGCGATCGCCCGAACCGGGCTGCGCGATGGGGCGCTGCGCGTGCACCGCCGCCTCACCGAGCGCGTCCTGACGCGCCGCGAGCGCGGCAGCGCGAGTGCGCGCGTCAATGCCTGGCTCGAGTCATCCGGCAAGGAGCTCGCCCACTGGCAGCGCACGCTCACCGACATGCGCTCGGCCGGCGCCGCGGATTTCGCCACGCTCACCGTGGGCGTCGAGACCGTCCGCAAGCTCGCTAATTAATAGGCCAAAATCGCAGGAAGCGATTTTGGCGGACATCACTCCGTTGACCGCCGGCAAAAAGCGTGGTTTTTGCCGGCTGCGCGTGCGGGAGCATTCTGAATGGCTGGAAAACTCATTCTGGTCCGTCACGGCCAGAGCAGCTGGAATCTCGAGAATCTCTTCACCGGCTGGACCGACGTCGACCTGACCGAGCAGGGCCGGACCGAAGCGGCCCAGGCAGGCCGCGAGCTGCTCAAGGAGGGCCTCGAGGCCGGCGTCGCCTTCACCTCGGTGCTGAAGCGCGCGATCCGCACGCTGTGGATCATGCTCGACGGGATGGACCGCATGTGGATTCCGGTCGAGCGCTCGTGGCGTCTCAACGAGCGCCACTACGGAGCGCTGCAGGGCCTCAACAAGGCACAGACCGTCGCCCAGCACGGCGAGGCCCAGGTGAAGATCTGGCGCCGCAGCTACGACATCCCGCCGCCGCCGCTGGCGGCGGAGGATCAGCGCCACCCGCGCTTCGATCCGCGTTATGCGGGCGTGGCTCCCCAGGAGCTGCCGGCGACCGAGTCGCTCAAGGACACGCTCGCGCGCGTGCTGCCCTATTGGCACGCGCGCATCGCACCGGAGCTGCGCACCGGGCGCAACGTACTGGTGGTGGCGCACGGCAACAGCCTGCGCGCCATGGTGAAGATGCTCGATGAAGTGAGCGAGAGCGAGATCGTCGAGCTCAACATCCCGACCGGCGTGCCGCTGCTCTACGAGCTCGACGCCGAGCTCAGGCCGCGCGAGCGCCGCTATCTCGGCGACCCGGCTGCGATCGCCGCCGCCGCCGAGGCCGTCAGGCGCCAGACAGAAAAGCGCTGACTGCGGCGGTCGAGATCTGCTGCCCGCTCACGCCGCCCAGCCGTCGTAGCGCCCATGGAACTCAGCCGCGAGCGCCGTCATGCGCGCGCTGAGCGCCTGCATGTCGGGCAGGATCAGCCGCATGCTCTTGGTGGCGTGCAGGCTGAAGGGGAACTCGGCGTCGTCCTGCATCGGCTTGATGTCGACGCTGAACTCGGGCTCCAGGCGCGCGCGCACGTCCTGGCAGGATGCCGTGTCCGGCAGGGCGAGGAAGAAATCCACCGGATAGTCGTTGAAGGGCACGTAGCCGCGCGAGCGCAGCCGCTCGATCAGCTGTGCGTCCCAGCCCGCCACCCGGGCGCGTTGCGCGGCGCGCAGCTTGAAATACACGCGCGCCACGATGAGGATCAGGGCCACGACCAGCGCTGCGACGAAAGACACCATGTGGGCGCCGTCTTCCGCTCCGCGCGGCGTCAGCGCGGGCCTTTGCCCGGAAAGCGCGGCTTGCGCTTCCCGAGGAACGCGCCGATGCCTTCCGCGGCATCGGCGCTGGTGGCCTGCGCGGCGATGGTCTCGCTCTCGAGCACCATCTGCGATTCGAAGGCGCCGAGGGAGTGGGCGATCAGGCGCTTGGTCGCACCGTAAGCGCTGCCCGGCCCGTGTGCCAGGCGCTCGGCGACCTCCACGGCACGCTCGAGCAGCCGTTCGTCCGCCACCACCTCGTTCACCAGTCCCCAGGACAGCGCTTCCTCGGCGCTCAGGGCGCGGTTGAGCAGCAGCAGCTCCATGGCGCGCTTGGCGCCCACGGTGCGCGGCAACAGGAAGGTCGTGCCGGCATCCGGTGTGAGGCCGACGCTGGTGTAGGCCAGGTTGAACCTGGAGCTGTGCGCGCACAGCGCGAGGTCCGCCATCGCGACCAGTCCCACCCCGGCCCCCGCCGCCGTGCCGTTGACGGCGGCGACCACCGGGGCATCCATGCGCACGAAGTGCGAGATCGCCGCGTGCAGATAGGTAGTGAGCTCGCGAATGTGGTCCTCGAGCGCGAGCTCGCGCGGCGGCATGGCCCGCAGGTCGCCGCCGAAGCAGAAGTTGCGGCCGGCGCCGGTGAGCACCACGGCGCGCACCGCGGCGTTGCGCGCGCACGCCATGGCGGCCGCCAGCAGGTCCATCGCCATCTGCAGATTGAGGGTGTTGGAATGCTCGGGACGGTTGAGAGTCACCAGCGCGACGGCGCCGTGAGTCTCGACCTGGACGCTGGGTGCCGACACCGCCCGCTCCTACTCGTCCGGCGCCACGGTCACGCGCAGCCCGGCGAGCGCCGGCGTGAAGTCGAGCTGACACGACAGGCGCGAATTCTCCTTGTAGTGCGCCAGCTCACTGAGCAGCTCGCGCTCGTCCGACATCATGGCCGGGAGCCGCGCCAGCCATTCGGGATCGACATAGATGTGACAGGTCGCGCACGAGCACATGCCGCCGCAGATGGCCGCGATTCCGTAGTCGAGCTCGCGCAGGTTCTCCATCACCTTGAGTCCGGTCTTGGCTTCAACCTCGTGCTCGATACCGTCGCGATCCACGACCCGAAGGAGCGCCATTCAGATCCCCCGCTGCTGCGGCTTGTTGTAACAGCGCTGTAGTGTGCCCATTCGCCCCCCGCGCCGCCAGAGGCCTACCGCGCCGCCACTGCCTCAGGCACTCGGCAGCGGCCCGATCACTTTCATCACGAACGCGGCCCGCTCCGAGCCCGCGGCCAGGCGGGCGAAGCTGGCGGCGAGCGCCGCGCGCAGCGCGTCCATGACCTCCCCGAAGTCGCCGAACACCTGCGTGCTCATGCTGTTAGTGACGACCTTGAGGCCGCGGTGCGCACTCAGATCCTCGAGGAAGCGATGGACGGACGGGACGTAGTCCGCCTTGAGCGGGTACAGACTGATTTCGACGCCGATGTCCATGACTCGAGCCCCGAATGCGAGGCCCCGGAGTATTACATGCAACGCGACAACCGGCCTGCTGGTAAGCGGGCAAAAGCCCCGCCTTTTGCCCGCGGGCCTAACCACGTCAGTGGGTTGGCGTGCTCACAGGGCCATCGGCCCTGTGAGCCAATAAAACAAGAGCCATGCGATAGGACTAGAATTGGTGCGCAGCGCAGCTCCGGACGGGAACGATGCCGCGAACGATCGAGATTCACCAGGTCGATGCCTTCACCCGCGAGCCCTTCACGGGCAACCCGACCGGCGTGGTGCTCAATGCCGATGCGCTCAGCGACGCGCAGATGCTCGCCGTGGCGCGCGAGCTCAACAACGCCGAGACCGCCTTCATCCTGGCGCCCGACGGCGCCGACCACAGCGTGCGTGCGCGCTTCTTCACTCCGCGCACCGAGGTAGGATTCGTGGGACACGCGACGGTCGCGGCCCAGTACGTGCTGTCGCGCCTGCCCGAGGCGCCGCGCCGCCAGCGGCAGAAGTCCAGGGTCGGCATCGTCGACGTGGAGGTGCGCGGCACCGGCGAGGACCGCAGCATCGCGATCCGGCGCAGCGCACCGCCGCTCGGGCGCGAGCTCAACGATCGCGAGCGTCTCGCGGTGCTCGATGCGCTCGCCCTCGCCTCCGAGGGCCTCGACACGCGCATCGCGCCGCGCATCGCCGGCGGCAGCGGCGCGCGGCTCCTGATCGGGGTGCGGGGCGCGGAGCCCCTGAAGCATCTCAAGCCCGACTTCGCCCGCCTGACGACGCTCTCGGCGCAGCTCGGCGCGGCCGGCTACTTCGTGTTCGCATTCGGCCGGTCGGGCAGCGACCACCAGGTCGAGTCGCGCATGTTCTGTCCGGCGCTCGGCATCCCCGAGGATCCGGTGAGCGGCAACGCGCACGGGCTGCTCGGCGCCTACCTCGCGGAGCTGGGTCTGCTGACGCCGACCGGCGAGCGCGCACACTTCTCCGGCATCCAGGGTCACTACGTGAACCGCCCGGGACGTGTCGAGGTCGACCTCGAGTTCTCGGGCGGCAAGCTCGACGGCGTCTGGATTCGCGGCCAGGCCGTCGAGATCTTCCAGACCCAGATGACGCTCTGAGAGCGCCATGGCTCAATTCGAGGCGGTGATGAAGGTCGCCGAGCTTCCGCTCGGCAGCATGCGCGCCCGCGTGGTCGGCGGACGCGAGCTGGTGATCTGCCACACCCGCGAGGGCGTATTCGCGCTCGACAACATCTGCACGCACGCGCACGCACGCTTGAGCGAGGGGCGGCTGCGCTCGACGCGGCTGCTGTGCCCGCTGCACGGCACTGCTTTCGACATCCGCGACGGACGGGTGCTCGGGCCGCCGGCCGAGGTGCCGCTGCCGACCCACGCCGTGCGCATAGTGGACGAGACGATCGAAGTCGCCGTCGGCGCGGCGGCCTGACTCAGGGCGCGCGCGTACGCGCGAGCCGCCTGACCAGCCAGGCCGCGGGCAGCGCGACGCACGCTCCCGCCAGGAACGGCGCCGACGGACCCCACAGCATGTAGATCGAGCCCGAGGTGAAGGGTCCCAGCACGCGCGCGAGGCTCGCGCTCGCCACGTAGGTGCCCATCACCGCGCCACGATCGTGGCCGCGGGCCTGCCGGGAGGCGAGCGCGAAGGCACTCGGGTTGTAGGCGCCGAGCCCCGCCCCGCAGAGGATCAGCCCCGCGATCGTCATCGGCAGCGTCGCCGACAGCGCGAGCGTCGACAGCCCGACGACATAGCCGAGGGCGCCGCAGATCGCGAGCCGCACTTCGCCGAACCTCGGCACCAGCACCCGCACCAGCCCGCCCTGCATCACGAGCGCCGGCAGCGCGACCCCGAACAGCAACAGGCCCACGGCACGGGGACCGAGGCCGTAGCGGTGCAGCGCCCAGATCGCGAAGATCGATTCGAGGATCGACTGCGAGTAGGTGACGAGCAGCGTCGCGGCGGCTATGAAAGCGAGCGGCGGCCGCTCGCGCAGCAGCCTCACCGAACCGTGCCGCGGCTCATCAGGATGCTCGCGGCGGTGCACGGACGTGTGACTCTCCGGCAGCACGAAGCGGACCAGGACGATGGCGAGCACGCTCAAGGCTGCGGAGACGGCGGCGGGCGCGACGAAATTCGCCGTGCGTGCATCCGCCCCGGCCAGCAGTCCCCCCAGGGGCTGCCCGAGCGTGAAGCCGACACCGATCGCAGCCCCGACCAGCCCCATGGAGGCGGCGCGTTTCTCCGGTGTGCTGACATCGGAGGCGTAGGCGAACGCCGCCGCGATGTTGCCCGCCATGAATCCGGCGAGCATGCGCGAGGCGAGCAGCCACCACAGATTGCGCGCCCCACCGAGGATCACATAGGAAAGGCAGGCGCCGGCGAGGCTGCTCATGAGGATCGGCCGCCTGCCGTAGCGGTCGCTCAAGCGTCCCCACCAGGGCGCGGCCAGCAGCTGGCACAGTGAGTAGCTGCCGAGGATCGGCGTGATGAGCTGCGGCTGTGCGCCGAAGCGGTCGGCCATGTAGGGCACGAGCGGAATGAGGATGCCGAACCCGAGCGTGTCGATGATGCTGAAGAGGAATAGCGCCCCGAGCTGTCGGTTCAAGCGTGCCTGCCCTTATGCTGCGCGGCTAATGCCCGGGAACGATCTTCGAGAGATCGCCGGGCCGCGCCGCCGGCGGCACGAAGTCGCGGGCTCCGCCCACGATGAGGTTCGGAATGCGGGCGTCGTCGAAGTCCGCGCCCCGCGGCCGGATCGCGGTGCACAGCACCGCGATCTGCAACGAGGGGATCAGCCACAGGCGGTTGCCGCCGTCGTTGTCCACGGCATAGGTATCGGGCGCAATGTAGGGCTCGCTGGCGCCCGCGGCCGCGGCACTCAGGCGCAGATAGGCGCCGTAGTCGCGATTGGCGCGCGCGGGCAGGCGCATGGCGCTCACCCAGCCCGGGCGGATGATCTCGTAGCCGCGGTAGTTGCCGTCGCCGAGCAAGAGCTCGGCCACGCGGATCCAGTCGCCCTGGCGGGCCAGCATGCAGCAGTCGGCGTGCGCAGCGCCTGCGGAGCGATCGAGGTAGAGCCAGGCGTCACTCGCGCCGATGCGCCGCCACAGCACCTCCGACAGATAGGTCGCGTAGCGCTCGCCCGTGGCGCGCTCGAGCGCCAGGGCGAGAAACTGGGGATCGGCGGGTTGCGGCGCCCGCTTTTCCCCGGGCACGCCCGCGAGCGGCCGTGCGAGCGCCGACCCCACGATGTCGGTTCCGTAGAGCTCGCGCGCCGCCTCTCCCCACGGAGCGCGGCTCGGCGCCGCCGGCGCGAGGCCGCTCGAGAGCTGCATGAGATTGCGGACCGTGATGGCACTGCGCGGATCGCGCGCGAGCTCGCGCAGGATGTAGCCGATCGGCTCGTCGGGCCAGCCGATCCTGCGATGCGAGATCGCGACCCCGGTCGCGAGCGCCGCCAACAGGCGCGTGAAGGACTGCGCATCGGTGAGCGTGTCGAAGCTGCTGCCCTGCCAGTAGCGCTCGAGGACGATATGGTCGTGGCGCGCGACGATGAGCGCGAGCGAGCCTTGCGCGGCCGCATATTCTGCGGCCGCCGCGAGCGCGCGCGGATCGAGCGACTCGAGCTCGGGAGTCACGCGCGGCGCCACCGGCTGCTCGCCCCCGAGGATGCGCTCGCGCGGCTGGTACCAGGCGGGCGTGCGCGCCGCCGGCTGCGTGTGGGCGCTGAGATAACGCTCCCAGAACAGCGGCGCGCGCATGAAGAGCGCGAGGGCACCCAGCACGATGAGTGCGGCGGCGAGTGCCGGCGCGAGCACGACGGCGGGCCGCTTCATCGCGCGCTCCGCGCCCCGGTGCGCGCGGCGCGCGCCGGCCGTGGCCGCAGCGGTCCGCAGTAGCGGGCCCGGCCGCCCGCCAGCTCGAGCTCGTGTGTGGCGCAGCCCGGCCAGTCGTGCAGCCGGTGTGTGGTCACCACCACCGCCGTGCCGCTCGCCGCGACCGCCGCCACGCGCCGCATCAGCGCCTGGCGCGTCGGCGCATCGACCCCCGCGAACGGCTCATCGAGGAGCAGCAGCTTCGGGTGGCGCACCCACGCGCGCGCAAACAGTACCCGCCGCGACTGGCCGTAGGAGAGCTCGGAGAGCGGCCGAGAGCTAAGCCGCGTCAGCCCGAAGAGCGCCAGCGTGCGGCGCGCCGCCGCGCGGTCGGCGGGACTCGCCGCGCCGTTCAGCCCGATGCTCGCGTGTCGCCCCGATTGCACCACCTCCGTCACCGTGAGCTCGCGCGGATGCTCGGCCTGCAGATGCGGGGCGACGAGGCCCACCTGTTTGCGGAAGCGCTCGAGCGGTACGCCGGCGGCGACACCCGCGCGCTCGATGCCTCCTCCCACCGCGACGCCGTGATCCCCATAAAGCGTGCGCAGCAGCGTCGTCTTGCCCGAACCGTTGCGGCCGTGCACCACCCAACACTCGCCCGTGCGCACGGCGAGCGAGATGTCGCTCAGCGCGCGGCTGCCGTCGAGGTAGACGCGCGCACGCGTGAGGCGCACGAGCTCGCGACCCGCGGAGCCGCGCGCGCCGGGGGCACGGCCTGCGCCGGTGCGCCGCCGGGGCCGCCCCCGGAGGCGATGGCGGGCGCGCAACCACTCGCTGAGGGGCGCGCCGCGTATCGGGCCGCGATACAAGACCGAGCCGCGCGCCAGCACCAGCGCGCGATTGGCCCCGCGCGGCACGTCCTCGATGCGGTGCGTGGCGAGCACCCAGGGCAGGCGGCGGCTGCGCCCTGCGAGCCAGTCGAGCATGCGCCGCCGATTGGCCGCATCCAGTCCGTTCAGTACCTCGTCGAGCAGCAACAGGCGCGGGCGGGAGGCGAGCGCGCGCGCCAGCAGTACCACCCGCCGCTCGCCGTAGGAGAGCGACAGGAAGCGCCGCGCCGCGAGGTGCGCAACGCCGAGGCAGCCGAGGGCGCGCCGCACCCGGCGCCGCTCGGCGGCCGAGAGCGCAGCGAGCGGAATATCGGTGCGATGGATGCCGGTGCCGACGATGCGCTCGACCGTCATGTCCCAGCCATAGCGCTCGTATTTGTCCTGCCGCTCCGCGCCGAGATAGGCGATCTCCGCCAGTACTGCCTGCGGCGTCGTCCAGTGCTGCCGGCCGCGCAGATAGCGGCGCGCCGGATGCGTGGCGGGCGCGGGCCACACGGCCCCGGCGATGAGCTTCAGCAGCTGCGTCTTGCCGGCGCCGTTGCCGCCGGCGAGCACCCAGCGCTCGCCGGGACGGATGATCCAGCTCAGGTCCTTGAGCACCCGGCGCCCGTTCCTGCGGAGGTTGGCGTGCGCGAGGCGCACTTCGAGGTAACGGGAGTCGGCACGGCTCATCGGCCGCATTGGAGCACAGTTTGCCCGGGCCTTTGGAGTATTCTGCGCGGGCGCAACGCGCGCGCACCTTGTCGAGGGTTCCATGCAGTGGCGGCTGCTCGCGCCCCGTTATTGGCCGGCCTGGGCCGGTATCGCGCTGCTGCGTCTGCTGGCGCTGTTGCCCTACCCGTGGCTGATTGCGATCGGAGGATTCCTGGGCGCAGTGCTGCGCCTGGTCGCGCCGCGTTTCGTGAGGATCGCGCGGCGCAATCTCGAGCTGTGTTTTCCCGCGCTCGACGCCGAGGCGCGCGCGCGGCTCCTCGACCGGCATTTCGCCAGTCTCGGGGTCGCGCTGCTCGAGGTGCCGCTGGCGTGGTGGAGCTCACCGCAGCGCATCGTCCGGCTGGTGCGGGTCGAGGGCCGCGAGCATCTCGAAGCGGCCAGGGCGCGCGGCCGCGGCGTGATCCTGCTCACCGCGCATTTCACCACCATGGAACTGGCGGGCCGCGTACTGGCCTCGGTCACTCCGGTCGGGTTTCTCTACCGTCCGACGAGCAACGCGGTGTTGGCCTACGCCCTCAGGCGCTTTCGCACCGCCTACGGCGGTCATCCCATCCCGCGGGATGACATCCGCGCATTCATCGGCGCGCTGCGGAACAGGGAGTGCGTGTGGTACGCGCCCGACCAGAGCTACCGCAAGAAGGGGGCGGAGATGGTGCGCCTGTTCGGCATCCCGACCGCCACCAACACGTTCACCTCGCGACTGGCGCGCACGACCGGAGCGCCGGTGCTACCCTACTTCCTGCAGCGCTTGCCCGGAACGCAGGGCTACCGTGCCGTCATCCATCCGCCGCTCGAGAACTTCCCGAGTGACGATGCGGTGGCGGACACCGAGCGCTTCAATCACATGATCGAAGCGCAGGTGCGCCTCGTGCCCGAGCAATATCTGTGGATTCACCGCCGCTTCAAGGGACTCACCGCAGACTACCCGGATTACTACGCACCGGAGGCGCCGCGCCGCACGTGAGCGAGCTCGCGGGCGCAAGCTTCGATCTCCTGGTCGTCGGCGGCGGAGTCAACGGCACCGGGATCGCCCGCGATGCCGCCGGGCGGGGCTTGAGCGTGCTGCTGGTCGAGCAGGATGACCTGGCGGCGCATACCTCCTCCGCCAGCACCAAGCTGATCCACGGCGGCCTGCGCTACCTCGAGGAGTTTCACTTCGCCCTGGTACGCAAGGCGCTGATCGAGCGCGAGGTGCTGCTGCGCTCCGCGCCGCACATCATGCGACCGCTGCACTTCATCATGCCGCACGCTCCGCACCTGCGCGCGGCGTGGATGATCCGCGCCGGCCTCTTTCTCTACGACCACCTCGCGCGCCGCGAGCGTCTCGCCGCCTCGGGCGCGGTCGACCTGCGCACGCACATCGCGGGCGCGGCGCTGAAGAGCGGCTACACGCGCGGCTTCGTGTACTCCGACGGCCAGACCGATGATGCGCGCCTCGTCGTCCTGAACGCGCTCGATGCGCGGGAGCGCGGCGCGCAGATCCTGACGCGCACGCGCTGCGAGCGCCTCACGGAGCACGCCGGCGCCTGGCGCGCGGCGCTCGCCGCTGCCGACGGTCGCGTCGAGGTGGCCGCACGTGTTGCGGTGAACGCCACCGGCCCGTGGGTGGACCGGTTCGTCCAGGGCGCGACTCCGGTGCGCACCGCGCACCGCGTGCGGCTCGTCAAGGGCAGCCACATCGTCGTGCCGCGGCTCTTCGACCATCGCTTCGCCTACATTTTCCAGAACGAGGATCGGCGCATCGTATTCGCGATCCCCTACGAGCACGACTTCACGCTGCTCGGCACGACCGACGTCGATTACCACGGCGATCCGGCCGCGGTGCGCATCGATGCGCAGGAGCTCGCGTACCTGTGCGAGCTCGCCAACCGCTTTTTTCTCCGCCAGATCAGTGCGCGCGAGGTGCTGTGGAGCTATTCCGGCGTGCGGCCGCTGCTGGCCGATGAGTCACGCGACCCGATGAGCGTGACGCGCGATTACGCGCTCGAGCTCGAGCGGCGTCCCGCCCCGCTGCTCTCGGTCTTCGGCGGCAAGATCACCACCTACCGGCGGCTCGCCGAGGACGCCGTGGATCTGCTGAGCCCCCTCCTCGGCGCGCGCGCCGATCCCTGGACCGCGCTCGCGAGACTCCCCGGCGGCGACGTGCCGGAGGGGAGTTTCGCGGTGTTCCTGCGCATGGTCGAACGCCGCTACCCCTGGCTCCCCCCGCGGCTCCATCTGCGCTACGCGCATGCCTACGGCACCCGCATCGAGCGCCTGCTGGGAACGGCCGCTGCGCTCGCCGACCTCGGCGCCGAATTGCTCCCCGGGCTCTACGAGCGCGAGGTCGAGTACCTGTGCCGCGAGGAATTCGCGCGTACGGCCGAGGACATACTCTGGCGGCGCACCAGGCTCGGGCTCCATCTCCCCGGCGCGGATCTCGCGCCCCTCGAGAGCTGGCTTGCGCGTGGCGGGGGCACGACAGCAGCCGTGTGACCAGCGTCGCGGTTTTTCGCTTCGGTCCGGCGGGCGGCGCGCCGCGCGGGTA
>DASPOP010000210.1:0-22127 GCA_035625955.1 Steroidobacteraceae bacterium
GAGGTGCGCTCGGCGCGCGTCGGCTCCTCCTCGGCGTTCTCGACGGTGATGAACGGCTACAAGATCACGGCCGTGGGCGAGGTGCCGCCCGCCACGGTGCGCTTCATCGCCTCCCAGGTCAGGGCTGAAGCGCCCGCGACCCCGACGACGCCCGCGGCTACCCGCCGCTGAATCCCATGACTGCGCCGCGCCCGCCCGCCGCGCGCCTGACGGTGCTGCACCGGCACGACTGCGAGCTGTGCGAGATCATGCTCGCGGATCTGGCCGCGCTCGCCCGCACGCACGCACTGCCGCCGGTCGAGGTCGTCGACGTCGACTCCGATCCCGTTCTCAAGCGCCGCCACGGCCTCGACGTGCCGGTGCTGCTGCTCGACGGCACGGTGGTATGCCGCCACCGGCTCGACGCCGCCGAGCTCGTGCGCCTCCTGCGCCCGGCGCCGGCCGGCTGACCGTAAGGGCCTGCCGGCGGGCCAGAACCGGCGATTTTCCCTATAATCCCGCCCGCCGCTGGACTAGCGACCACCGGCGCGGGTCCTAAGGCAGCGGCTTTCCCTACTTCATGCGGCAAATACGTAACTTCTCCATCATCGCGCACGTAGATCACGGCAAATCGACGCTCGCCGATCGGCTCATCCAGCTGTGCGGGGGACTCGCGGACCGCGAGATGCAGGAGCAGGTGCTCGACTCCATGGACCTGGAGCGCGAGCGCGGTATCACCATCAAGGCTCAGAGCGTCACGCTCTACTACAGCGCCCGGGACGGCGAGCGCTATCAGCTCAACATGATCGACACCCCGGGCCACGTCGACTTCTCCTACGAGGTCTCGCGCTCGCTCGCGGCGTGCGACGGGGCGCTGCTGGTCGTGGACGCCTCCCAGGGCGTGGAGGCGCAGAGCGTCGCCAACTGCTACACGGCGATCGAGCAGGGCATCGAGGTGCTGCCGGTCATCAACAAGATCGACCTGCCCTCGGCGGATCCCGAGCGCGTCAAGCGCGAGATCGAGGAGATCATCGGCATCGAGGCGGCGGACGCGGTGCAGGTGAGCGCCAAGACCGGCGACGGGGTGGCGGAGCTCCTCGAGGTCCTGATCCGGCGCATTCCCGCACCGCGCGGCGACGGTGCCGCGCCCCTGCAGGCGCTGATCATCGACTCGTGGTTCGACAACTACGTCGGCGTCGTATCGCTGGTGCGGGTGGTGAACGGCAGCCTGAAGAGCGGCGACAAGATCCGCGTAGTCTCCACCGGCCGCAGCCATCACGTCGACCGGCTCGGCCGCTTTACGCCCAAGGCGGTGGTCGAGGAGGAGCTCGCCACCGGTGACGTCGGCTTCGTGGTCGCGGGCATCAAGGAGATCGACGGCGCCCCGGTCGGGGACACGATCACGCTGGAGAACCGTCCGGCGTCGTCGCCGCTCCCGGGCTTCAAGCAGATCAAGCCGCGGGTATTCGCCGGGCTGTTTCCGGTGAATTCGGAGGACTACGAGAAATTCCGCGACGCGCTCGCCAAGCTGCGTCTCAACGACTCGGCGCTGCATTACGAGCCGGAAGTCTCCGGCGCCCTCGGCTTCGGCTTCCGCTGCGGATTCCTCGGGCTCCTGCACATGGACATCGTGCAGGAGCGGCTCGAGCGCGAATACGAGCTCCAGCTCGTCACCAGCGCGCCAACGGTGGTGTACGAGGTGGCGAGCACCGACGGCAGCGTCGAGTACGTCGACAACCCGGCGAAGCTACCGCCCGCGGACGAGATCGAGGAGCTGCGCGAGCCGATCATCATCGCCAACATCCTGGTGCCGCCGGACCACGTCGGCGCGGTGCTCAAGCTCTGTAACGACAAGCGCGGCACGCAGAACAAGATGCTGTACCTCGGCTCCCAGGTCTCGCTCCAGTACCAGCTGCCGCTCGCCGAGGTGGTGCTCGATTTCTTCGACCGCCTGAAGTCGGCGAGCCGCGGCTACGCCTCCTTCGACTACGACTTCAGCCATTTCCAGGCCGCGCCGCTGGTCAAGCTCGACATCCTCATCAACGGCGACAAGGTGGACGCGCTGTCGATCATCGTGCACAAGGACAGCGCCTATCAGCGCGGCCGCGAGCTGGTCGACAAGATGCAGGAGCTCATTCCGCGGCAGATGTTCGAGGTGGCGGTGCAGGCGGCGATCGGCAGCGCGGTGATCGCCCGCGCCACCGTCAAGGCGCTGCGCAAGAACGTGCTGGCGAAGTGCTACGGCGGCGACGTCACCCGCAAGCGCAAGCTCCTCGAGAAACAGAAGGAAGGCAAGAAACGCATGAAACAGCTCGGACACGTGGAAATTCCGCAGGAGGCGTTCCTCGCGGTGCTGCAAGTCGGCCGCAAGCAATGAGCGGGACAAAAGTCGCGCCTTTTGGCCCGCGGGTCGAAAGGGCCGCAGGCCGCTTTCGACAATAAGAGAATATTGCATGGCCAACTTCATGCCGCTGGTTGTGATCCTGTCCTGGCTCGCCGTCCCGGTGGGTCTGGTCTGCGTCGTCGACGACTGGCTGCTGCGGCCGCGGCGCGCGCCGGGCGCGGCCGACTCACCGCTCATGCAGCTGCTCTACTGGGCGCTGCCGGTGCTGATCGGCGGCGGAGTGCTGCGGCTGCTGCTCGCCGAGCGGCTGGACTTCAGCGCGGTGCTGCTGCTCATCACGGTCGTGACCGGCATGGTCTGGGGCCTGGATGTGTGGATCCTGCGTCCGCAGCGCGCGGCCGCGGCGCGCGCCGCCGGCCGCGACCCGGCCGCCATTCCTGAGCCCGGCACGGTCGACTACGCGCGCAGCTTCTTCCCGGTGGCGCTGGTGGTGCTGGCGCTGCGCTCGTTCGTGTTCGAGCCGTTCCGCATCCCCTCGGATTCCATGATGCCGACGCTGCTCGACGGCGACTTCATCATCGTCAACAAGTACGCCTACGGGCTGCGCCTGCCGGTGCTCAACCGCAAGATCGTGGCGACCGGCGAGCCACAGCGGGGCGATGTGGTGGTGTTCCGCTACCCGCTCGACCCCAGCACCAATTTCATCAAGCGCCTGGTGGGGCTGCCGGGGGACCACGTCGAGGTGCGCGACAACCGCATCGTCATCAACGGCAAGCCCGTGTCCTTCACCCTCGACGGCAAGTACGACGACGGCTGCTACGTGAATATGTCCGAGGCCAGGGAGCAGCTTGGCGGCCATGACCACCAGGCGATATTCTGCCCGGTGGCCATCGACCGGGCGCCGGTGCTGCCGGGGTGCAACCGCAGCGGCTTGCGCGGCTACGTCTGTGGCGACGAGGATGCGCCGGGGTTCCTGCGTACCTCGGCCTGGTCCGGCGAGGTGCCCCCGGGGCAGTATCTGATGATGGGCGATAATCGTGATAACAGCGACGACGGGCGCTCCTGGGGCTTCGTGCCCGAGGAGAACCTGGTCGGCAAAGCGACCCGGATCTGGTTCAATTGGGACCCGCACCGCGCGGGGGGCCCCATGTGGGGCCGGATCGGCATGGCGATCCATTGAGGGGAGTTGCTTCGATGCGCTTTAGACAGAGGGGAGTCACGTTCATCGGCTGGGTGGTGCTGCTGACCCCGGTGGCGATAGTCGGCTATGCCGGGGTGCGGCTGGCGCCGGTGTATCTCAACTACATGAAGGTGGTGCGGGCGCTCAACCTGGTGGCGAGCGACGCCTCCGGCAACAACGATCCGAGGGCCATCCGCGCCACCATCGACAAGCATTTCGAGATCGACATGGTGGACTACCCCCTCTCCAAGGACATCAAGGTCACGAAGAGCGGCAGCGGCTGGGACGTCGAGGCCTCCTACGACGATGAGGCCCCGCTCTTTGCCAACATCTCCCTGCACGTGGTCTTCGACAAGACCGTGCACACGGGCGGCGCGGCCGGGCCCTAGCAGTGGGGGAGTGCGCACGGGCGACATGACCGCCGCCGGGGGCGAGCAGGCTCGCTGGCTGCGCGAGGCACTCGGCTACCAGCCGCGCGACGCCTCACTGTTCGCAGCCGCGCTCACCCATCGCAGCGCTCCCGGTCCCAACAATGAGCGGCTGGAGTTCCTCGGCGACGCGGTGCTCAACCTCGTAATCGCCGATCTGCTCTATCGCAGCTTCCCGCGCGCCACCGAGGGGGATCTGAGCCGCCTGCGCGCCCGCGTCGTGAGCCGCGAGCCGCTGGCGGAAGTGGCAGCCCACCTCGGGCTCGGCGAGGTTCTGCAGCTCGGCTCCGGGGAGCTGAAGAGCGGGGGCTTCCGCCGCCAATCGATCCTGGCGGATGCGTTCGAGGCGGTGTGCGGCGCATTGTTCCTCGACGGCGGCCTGTCGGCCCCCGCGGCAGTGATCACGCGGCTGCTCGGGCCGCGGATCGCCGCGCTGCCCGATCCGGCGACGCTCAAGGACGCCAAGACCCGCCTGCAGGAGTATCTGCAGGCGCGCAGCCTCACGCTGCCGCACTATGAGGTGGAGCGCGTCGAAGGCGAGGCCCACGCCCAGACCTTCAGCGTCAGCTGCGAGGTGGCAGCTCTCGGGCGGCGGGTGCACGGCGGCGGCTCGAGCCGGCGCCGTGCCGAGCAGGAGGCCGCCGCGCGCATGCTGCGCGAGATCGGCGCGGACGCGGCCGCGGACCGCGCGCCGTGAGCGCTCCCGCGCCGGTGCCGTTCCGCAGCGGCTTCGCCGCGCTCGTCGGGCGGCCGAACGTCGGCAAGTCGACGCTCCTCAACGCGCTGGTTGGTACGAAGGTGAGCATCGTCACGCCGCGGCCGCAGACCACGCGCCATCGCATCCTCGGCATCGCCAACCTCCCCGCGGCGCAGATCGCCTTCGTCGATACGCCGGGGCTGCACCGCGAGGGGCGGCGGGCGCTCAACAAGGCGATGAACCGCACGGCCACGGCGGCTCTCGAGGACGCGGACGTCGTGGTGCTGGTGGTGGAGGCGCCGCAATGGACCGAGGGCGATGAGTTGGCGCTGTCGCGCATCGTACGCGCGCGCCGGCCGGCGATCCTCGCCGTGAACAAGATCGACCGCGTGCGCCCGCGCGAGCGGCTGCTGCCGTACCTGGCGATGCTCGGCGCCCGCCATGCCTTTCTCGCCATCGTGCCGGTCTCGGCACTCAAGGCGGACAACATCGACGACCTGCGCGCGACGATCGCCGCACATCTGCCCGAGTCCCCGGCGCTCTTCCCCGCGGACACCGTGACCGATCGCGGCCTGTCGTTCCGCATCGGGGAGCTGATCCGCGAGAAGCTGACCCTCGAGCTCAACCAGGAAGTGCCCTACGGCATCGCCGTCGAGGTCGAGCGGCTCGGGGACGAGGCGGATGGTCAGCTCGAGGTCGACGCCGCGATCTGGGTGGACCGCGAAGGCCAGAAGCCGATCGTCATCGGGGCGGGCGGCGAGCGGCTGAAGCGCGTCGGCCGCGGCGCGCGCCTGGCGCTGAACGAGCTGCTCGGCCGGCGCGTGCACCTCAACCTGTGGGTGAAGGTGCGCGAGAACTGGGCCGACAACGCCCGTGCCTTGAGGCAGCTGGGGGTCGAATGAGCGGCAGTCCGCGCCGCGTCGAGCTGACGCCCGGCTACATCCTGCACCACCGTCCGTGGCGCGATACCAGCCGCATCCTCGAAGTGCTCAGCCGCGAGCACGGCCGCCTCACTTTGTTCGCGCGCGCCGTGCGCGGGCCCGCGGCGCGGCTCGCTCCGGTGCTGCAGCCGTTCTGGCCGCTGCTGCTCTCATGGAGCGGGCGGGGCGAGGCGCCGGCGCTGACGCACGCCGAGCGCGCCGACGCCTCGGCCGCGCTGCCTCCCGCGAGCGTCATGGCGGCGTTCTATCTCAACGAGCTGCTCCTGAAGCTGACGACCCGGCACGATCCGCTGCCGGCGCTGTTCGATCACTATCACGGCACCCTCGTGCGGCTGCGGGCCGGGGCGCCGCTCGAGCCGGCGCTGCGGCTGTTCGAGAAGCGGCTGCTCGAGCTCGTGGGCTTCGGCCTCGAGCTCGGGAGCGAAGCACTCAGCGGGGTGCCGCTCGCGGCGCAGGGCTATTATCGGTTCCGCCCCTCCCAGGGACTGGTGCGCGCGCACGCGCGCGAGGCCGGCGCGCTCGCCGGCGCTTCGCTGATCGATCTGCGCGAGGAGCGCTTGAGCGGTGCGCGTGCGCTCGAGGATGCCCGGCGGCTGCTGCATGCGGCGCTCGCCGCCTGCCTCGAGGGGCGCCCGCTCGCGACGCGTGCGGTGGCGAGATCCATGGTGAGAAAGGCGGCGCAGTCATGAGCGGTTTCATTGCCCTCGGAGTCAACATCGATCACGTGGCGACCCTGCGCCAGGCACGGCGCGCGCGCGCCCCCGATCCGGTGCACGCCGCGCTCGCCGCCGAGCAGGCCGGCGCCGACGGCATCACGCTGCATCTGCGCGAGGACCGGCGCCACATCCAGGACCGCGACGTGCGGGCGCTGCGCGGCCTGCTGCAGACGCGCATGAATCTCGAGATGGCGGTCACGGATGAGATGTTGGGCGTAGCCGCCGAGGTGCGGCCGGCGGACTGCTGCCTGGTGCCGGAGAAGCGCAGCGAGCTTACCACCGAGGGCGGACTCGACGTGGCCGGGCAGGCGGCGCGCATGCGCGCCGCGGTGGCCAGCTTGGGCGGCGCGGGGATTCGCGTCGCGCTGTTCATCGATCCGGACCCGGCGCAGATCGAGGCCGCCGCCGCCAGCGGCGCGCCAGCGGTCGAGCTGCACACCGGGGCGTACGCCGAGGCCCTGGGGGGCGCGCGCGCCACCGAGCTCGAGCGGCTGCGCGCCGGGGCGCGGCTGGCCGCGCGGCTCGGGCTCGAAGTGCACGCCGGCCACGGCCTCGACTATCACAACGTGCAGCCGGTGGCCGCTACGCCCGAGATCGTCGAGCTCAACATCGGTCATGCGATCGTGGCGCGCGCGCTGTTCACCGGGCTTGCGGCGGCGGTGCGCGAGATGAAGGCGCTGATGCAGGCGGCGCGCGCATGATCTTCGGGATCGGCGTCGACGTGCTCGAGGCGGTGCGCATCCAGCGCACGCTCGAGCGTTTCGGCGAGCGCTTCGTCGAGCACCTGCTGATGCCGGAGGAGCGGGCGCAGCTCGCGCGCACGCAACGCCGCGAGCGCTTTCTCGCCATGCGCTTCGCCGCCAAGGAGGCGGTCGTCAAGGCGATGGGCACCGGCTTCGCCCACGGCATGTGGATCCGCGACGTGGGTGTGGTGCAGAACTCCTGGGGCAAGCCTGAAGTGGTGTTCTCCGCGCGCGGCGAGCAGGTGCGGCGTGCGCTCGGCGTGGGCGAGAGCCACGTGACGCTCACCGACGAGGCGGGCCTCGTGGTGGCGGTGGCGGTGCTGCTGAGGGCGGCATGAACACGCTGGTGTTCGACATCGAGACGGTGCCGGACGTCGCCTTCGGCCGCCGGCTCTACGATCTCGGCGCGCTCCCCGACGCGCAGGTCGCCGAGGCGATGTTCGGCCGCCGCCGCCAGGACAGCGGCGGGGATTTCCTGCCGCTCGAGCAGCACCGGGTGGTGGCCATCTCCTGCGCCCTGCGCAGCGGGGACAGCCTGACGCTCTGGAGCCTCGGCGAGCTCGAGACGCCGGAGGGCGAGCTGGTGCAGCGCTTCTTCGACGGCATCGCGAAGTACACCCCGGACCTCGTGTCCTGGAACGGCTCCGGCTTCGATCTGCCGGTGCTGCACCTGCGCGGATTGCTGTGGGGCGTGCAGGCGCCGCGCTTCTGGGAGACCGGCGACACGGATCCCGACTTCCGCTTCAACAACTACCAGAACCGCTATCACCAGCGGCACACCGACCTCATGGACGTGCTGTCCGGCTTCGGCGCGGCGCGCGGGCGCATCTCGCTCGCGAGCATGGCGTGCCTGCTGGGGCTCCCCGGCAAGCTCGGCTTCGCCGGGAGCCAGGTCTGGGATGCGTACCAGCGCGGCGACCTGACCGGCATCCGCCGCTACTGCGAGACCGACGTGCTCAATACTTATCTCATCTACCTGCGCTTCGAGCAGCTGCGCGGGCGGCTGACGGCCGCGGCCTGCCGGGAGGAGATCGAGCGCGTGCGCGCCTGGCTCGGCGCCTCGGCCGAGCCGCATCTCGCGCAGTTCCTGGCCGCGTGGACCGGGTCCGTGTGAGCGCGGCCGCCCCGGGCGCGCCTGCCGAGGAGATCGCGCTCGTCGGCGGGCTCACCCACGAGGGCGAGGGGGTGGTGCGCGGCGGCAAGACCGTGTTCGTGCCGGGCGCCCTGCCCGGTGAGCGTATCCGGCTGCGCCGCACGCGGCGCCGTCGCCAGCACGATGAAGGCGAGCTGCTCGAGGTGCTCACTCCCTCGCCCGAGCGGGTGGCGCCGCGCTGCGCGCATTTCGGGGTATGCGGGGGCTGTGTCCTGCAGCACTTCGCTCCGGCTGCGCAGCTCGCCGCCAAGGAAGCCGAGCTCAAGTCAACGCTCGAGCGGGTGGCGCACATCGCGCCAGGACGCTGGCTTGCCCCGATCAGCGGGCCGGCGTGGGCCTACCGGCGCCGGGCCCGGCTCGGCGCGAAGTTCGTCTTCCGCAAGGGCCGCGTGGTGGTGGGCTTCCGCGAGCGCGCCGCGCCCTACGTGGCGGACCTCGCCGGGTGCGAGGTGCTCGCAAGCCCAGCCGGCGCGCTGATCGCGCCCCTCGCATCGATGTTGACTGAGCTTTCGATTCGCGAGCACGTGCCGCAGATCGAGGTCGCGGTGGCCGACAACGCGACCGCGCTCGTGCTGCGCGTGCTCAGCGAGCCTGCGGAGGCAGACCTGGCGCTGCTGCGGCGGTTTGCCGGCCAGCACGCGCTGCGCCTCTACCTGCAGCCCGCGGGGCTCGAGTCGGTGCGTCCGCTCGGCGGGGCCACGGTTGAGCCGCTGCGCTACGCGCTGCGCTCCTTCGGCCTCGAGATCGAGTTCTCGCCCACCGACTTCATCCAGGTCAACGGCCCGGTGAACGAGGCGCTGGTGGCGCGTGCGGCCGAGCTCCTCGAGCTCAACCGCGCCGCGTCGGTGCTCGATCTCTATTGCGGGCTCGGCAACTTCACGCTCGCGCTGGCGCAGGGGGCAAAGAGCGCGGTGGGCGTGGAGGGCGAGCCGCAGCTCATCGAGCGCGCGCGCGGCAACGCCACGCGCAATGCGGTCGCCAATGCCGAGTTTCATCAGGCGGACCTCGCGGCGCCGCCCGCGGCGGACGTGCCCTGGTTGCGCCGCACCTACAGCCACGTGCTGCTCGATCCGCCGCGCACCGGCGCACGCGCCATGCTCGACACCGTGGCGCGGCTCTCCCCCGAGCGGGTGCTGTATATTTCCTGCCATCCGGGAAGCCTGGCGCGGGACCTCATGGCGTTGGTGCACGAACACGGCTTCAGGCTCGAAGCGGCCGGCGTGGTCGACATGTTCGCGCACACCGCGCACGTCGAGTCGCTGGCACTGCTGGTCCGCCCATGAGCCTCGGTCCGCTCATGATCGACCTCGAGGGCAGCGCGCTCACGGCCGGGGAGCGCGAGCTGCTGCGTCATCCGCTGGTCGGCGGGGTGCTGCTCTTCACCCGCAACTACGTCGAGCCCGGGCAGCTCGCCGCCCTGGTCGCCGAGATTCACGCCGCGCGCGCCCCCGCGCTCATCGTCGCGGTCGACCACGAGGGAGGACGGGTGCAGCGCTTCCGCAGCGGCTTCTCGCTCCTGCCGCCGGCGCGGCGCATCGGGCACGAGTTCGACGCCGACGCCAAAGCCGGGCTCGCGCTGGCCCGGCAGCTCGGCTGGCTGATGGCGGCGGAGCTGCGTGCACACGGGGTGGACATCTCCTTCGCCCCCTGTGTGGACCTCGATCTGGGCGTCAGCGAGGTGATCGGCGACCGCGCCTTCCATGCCCAGCCCGAGGCGGTGGGCCAGCTCGCCGTGGCCTACGTGCACGGCATGCGCGATGCCGGCATGGCGGCCACCGCCAAGCACTTTCCGGGTCATGGCGCGGTGGTGGCGGACTCGCACCAAACGCTGCCGGTCGACCGCCGGGGGCTGGCAGACCTGGCCGGCGACCTCGCCCCCTACCGCCGGCTGATCGCCAACGGTCTGCCCGCCGTCATGGTGGGCCATCTGCTCTTTCCGGCGGTGGATCCGGCCCCGGCGAGCCTCTCGGCCCGCTGGATTCGCGACGTATTGCGCGGTCAGCTGCAGTTTCAGGGCGTAGTGTTCGCCGACGATCTCTCCATGGGAGGGGCGGCCGCCGCGTACGGGGATGTCGTAGCGCGGGCCCGGCAGGCCCTGGCGGCGGGATGCGACATGCTTCCGGTCTGTAACAATCGCGCCAGCGTTACCGAGCTTCTGGACCATCTGGATGTCCGGGTACAACCGGCCTCGAGCCTGAGGCTGGTGCGCCTGCACGGGCGTGCGGCCCCGGGGCGCGCGGAGCTGCTCGCCTCCACCGAGTGGGCCAGTGCGCGCGCCGCTCTGGCGAGGATCGAGGCGGCTCCGTCCCTGACGCTGGTGGCTGGCAGGAACCCATGAATAGCTGGACGGGTGAGGCATGGCGCAGCGTGGTCGAAGGCGCGCCCGAGGGCATCGTGATCTGCGATGCCACCGCACCCGACTGCCCGGTGGTGTTCGCGAACGCGGCTTTCGCGCAGATGTGCGGTTACCCGGCCGCGGCGCTGGTCGGCAACAACCTGCGCATGCTGCAGGGCACCGACCGCGATCAGGAGGCGCGCGCCCGTCTGCACGAGGCCATCGGCAAAGGTGAGCCGGCGCGCGTACTGCTGCGCAACTACCGGCCCGACGGCTCGCTGTTCTGGAACGAGACGGTCATCCAGCCGGTGCGCAGCCCCTCCGGCGAGCTCACGCATTTCATCGGCTTCCACCGCGATGCCAGCGAGCGGCTCAAGGCGCCGGAGCGCGCGCCGGCCGGGCTGCCGTCCTGGCTGCGCGAGGACCGCCTCACCGGACTGTACTCGCGCGCCTACCTCGAGGAGCTGCTGCAGCGGGATTGGCAGCTGGCGCAGCGCGACTCGCATGAGCTCGGGCTGACGCTCTTCGACATCGACGATCTCGGCGCCTACAACGAGAAGTTCGATCGCGCCGCGGGCGATGCCTGCATCCGCCGGGTGGCGCGCGTCATCGGCGCTTCCTACCGGCGCGGCGGGGATCTGGTCGGACGCTGGGAGGGCGGCACGTTCGTGGTGCTGACACAGGGCGAAGCGGCCGAACGCGCCGCGGAGTACGCGCGCATCGTGGCGCAGCGCGTGCGCGATCTGCTCATGCACCACCCGACCGCAGGCGCCGGCCGCTACGTGACCATGAGTGCCGGCATCGCGAGCCTCGTGCCTCCGCGCGGCCTGCCGCTCGAGGGGCTCTTCAAGGCGTGCCGCGCCGCGATGAAGCGCGCCAAGACCAACGGCAAGGACGGCATCGCCACGGCCGAGGCCGCCGACTTTCAATAACTATTGGCCCAAATCGCAGGAAGCGATTTGGGCCGACATTACTCCGTCGGCCGCCGGCAAAAGGCGCGGTTTTTGCCGGCTACTCAGTGCTTGAGTCGTTACCTTCCGGGCGCGCGCGGTCCCTGCGCCGGCGTCACCAGGGCGATCACGCCGAAGACCGGATGATCGTAGTAGTTGCGCTCGTAGAAGCGCACGCGGCGCGTCTCATTGAGCGTGAACTGCGTGCCGGGCGCGGCGCCGAGGCCGTCCGGCGGACTGTCCATCGCCCAACTCAGCGACAACCCGAGGTGCAGGAACTGCCCGTGCTCGAGGTACACGTTGCCTGTGAGCCCCGGCACCTCGATCCCGAGGCGCGCGACCGGAAAGCCGGCCCGCGTCCCCCAGGCGCTCGCGGTCTGCGACCAGGCGGCGTGCGCTACCGGCACATAGGCGCCGCTCGCGCGCAGCCGGCTCTCGAGCTCGTTGAGCTGCCAGGCGGCGGGCGGCAGCAGGCCCACGAAGCGGCCGACCTGCATCGAGCCGCTGGCCGACTCATCGCCGGCGACACTGCGTGCCCCGGCTTCCTCGCTCCAGTTCTCGGCCCCGCCCCCGGCGGCAGCGGTGCGGAACACGATGATCTCGACGTTGTAGACGGGGCCGGCGCTCTCCTCGGAGGCGGCGGGCAGCGAGGCGGCGAGCGCGGCGAAAACCAGCGCCAGCGTGCGCAGCGGTGCGGTGTGGCGGTCCATGCCGGGCATTCTAACTTGACGGCGGCGGGCGCGCCGCCGCGGCCAGCCGGCCGAGCAGCTCGCCCGCGTATTCGAAGCGCACCTGGTCGGTGGGCATCGGCCGCGAGATGCGCAGCTTCTGCGGTCCGTCCAGGCGGTACTCGCGCGCGCTCTTCTGAATCAGGCGCACCAGGCGCGCGGGATCGACGGCGGTGTGTTCCTCGAACACCACCGAGCCTCCCTGGGGACCCAGGTCGAGACGCCGCACACCGAGGGCGCGCGCGGCGAGCTTCAGCTTCGCGATGCGGATGAGGCTCACGGCCGCCGCCGGCAACGGGCCGAAGCGGTCGTGGAGCTCCGCGCTCAGCTCATCGAGCGCCAGCTCGCTCTCCGCCGCGGCGATGCGCTTGTAGAGCGAGAGCCGCACGTGCACGTCGCCGACGTAGGCCTCGGGCAGGAACGCCGGCAGGCGCAGCTCCACCTCGGTGGCCGCGGCCAGCGGCTGATCGAGCGCGGGCTCGCGGCCGGACTTCAGGGCGCGCACCGCGTGGTCCAGCATGTCGAGATAGAGCGACAGGCCGATCTCGGTCATGTTGCCGCTCTGCTGCTCGCCGAGCAGCTCGCCCGCGCCGCGGATCTCGAGGTCGTGGGTGGCCAGCACGAAGCCGGCGCCGAGCTCCTCCATCGACTCGATCGCCTCGAGCCGCTTGGCGGCATCGCGCGGCAGCGCCTGGCGGGGCGGCGCGATGAGATAGGCATAGGCGCGGTGGTGGGAGCGGCCGACGCGGCCGCGCAGCTGGTGCAGCTGTGCGAGCCCCATGTGATCGGCGCGGTTGATCATGATGGTGTTGGCGCTCGGTACGTCGATACCGCTCTCGATGATGGTGGTGCACACCAGCAGGCTGAAGCGCCGGTGATAGAAGTCCACCATCAGCTGCTCGAGCTCGCGCTCGCGCATCTGGCCGTGGGCGACGCGCACGCTCGCCTCCGGGACCAGCGTCTGCACCTCGGCGGCGATCCTGGCGATCGAGCGCACTTCGTTGTGCACGAAGTAGATCTGGCCGCCGCGGCGCAGCTCGCGCAGCGCCGCCTCGCGCAGCGTCGGGCCGTGCCATTCGATGAGGAAGGTCTTGATGGCCAGGCGCGCCGCCGGCGCCGTGGTGATGAGCGACAGGTCGCGCAGGCCGCCGAGCGCCATGTTGAGCGTGCGCGGGATCGGTGTCGCGGTGAGCGTGAGCACGTGCACGTTGGCGCGCAGCGCCTGCAGGCGCTGCTTGTCGCGCACGCCGAAGCGCTGCTCCTCGTCGATGATGAGCAGCCCCAGATCGTGGAAGCGCGCATGCGCGTGCAGCAGCCGGTGAGTGGCGATGACGATGTCGACCTTGCCCTGCTCGAGGGCGGCGAGCGTCACCTGGGTTTCCCTGGACGTGCCGAAGCGCGACAGCGCCTCGATGCGCACCGGCCAGTCCGCGAAGCGGTCGCGGAAGTTGGCGAGATGCTGCTGCACCAGCAGCGTCGTCGGGGCGAGCACCGCGACCTGTTTGCCGGCCGCGGCGGCCGCGAATGCGGCGCGCATCGCCACCTCGGTCTTGCCGAAGCCGACGTCGCCGCACACGATGCGGTCCATGGGGCGCTCGCTCGCGAGGTCGGCGAGCACCTGGCGGATGGTCTCGGCCTGATCCGCGGTCTCCTCGAACGGGAAGCCGTTGACGAAGGCCTGGTAGTCGGGCTCGGCCGCGGTCAGCGCGAGGCCCCGCTGCGCCTTGCGGCGCGCGTACAGGTCGAGGAGCTCGGCCGCCACGTCGCGGATCCGCTCCGCGGCCCGCCGCCGCGCCCTGGCCCACTGGTCGGTGCCGAGCTTGTGGAGCGGGGCGGTCTCGGGCGCGGCGCCCGTATAGCGGCTCACGAGGTGCAGCGCGTGCACCGGCACGTACAGGCGATCGCCGTCCTGGTACTCGAGTACCAGGAACTCTCCCGGCTGTCCGGCGATGTCCATTGCCTGCAGGCCCGCATAGCGGCCGACCCCGTACTCCTCGTGGACCACCGGTGCGCCGGGGTTGAGGTCCCTGAGATCGCGCAGGATTGCTTCCGGGTCCGAGGCGCGTTTGCGCCGCCGTTCCTGGCGGGCGCGCGCGCCGAAGAGCTGCGCCTCCGCGATGAGTGCAATCGGGGGCTCGGTGAGGGTCAGTCCCTCGATGTCCGGCGCGATGGCGAGAGCCAGGCGGGCACTGCCGCCGGCGAAGCCTTCCCAGCCGGACACGGTCGCCACCTCGTGCCCGTGCGCGCGCAGCATCTCGCCGAGCATCTCGCGCCGCCCGGGCGAGTCGGCCGCGATCAGTACCCGTCCGTGGAACTCGCGCACGAATGCATCGAGCGGCGCCAGCGGCCGCTCGGCGCGCATGTCGAGGCGCAGCTCGCGCGGCGCGGCGGTGGGGAAGTTGCGTAAGCTGGCGCGCTCGCCGGTCAGCCCGGTGTCCGCCTTGAAGGCATCGAGACTCACGGCGGCGAAGCGGCCCAGAGAGACCTCGAGCTCCGCGGGCTCGAGAAACAGCTCGCGCGGTGCGAGCACCGGCCGCTCGAGATCGTGGCGCCGGTCCTCGTAGCGGGCCTGGATGTCGGCCCAGGCACGCGTGAGCGCCTGCGGCAGCGCCGCATCGTGCACGATCACCGCGTCCGCCGGCAGGTAGTCGAACAGCGTCGCGAGCGTGTCGAAGAACAGCGGCTGGTAGAACTCGATGCCGGCCGGCGCGAGCCCCTCGCTCACGCCGCGGTAGAGCGCGCTCTTCGACGGATCGCCCTCGAAGCGCGTGCGGTAGCGGCGGCGGAAGTCGCGCACCGCTTGGCTCTCGAGCGGTACCTCGCGCGCCGGCAGCAGCCGCACCTCGTCGAGCGCATCGAGCGAGCGCTGCGTCTCCGGATCGAAGCTGCGGATGGCCTCGATCTCATCGTCGAACAGGTCGATGCGCAGCGGCGCCGTGCTGCCCATCGGGAACACGTCGAGCAGCGAGCCGCGCACCGCGAACTCGCCGGGACTCACCACCTGGCTGACACTGGCGTAGCCGGCCTCGATCAGCCGCTGCCGGAAGGGCTCGAGGGCCAGCGATTGTCCGCTGCTGAGCTCGAAGGCGCGGCCCTGCACGTAGTCGCGCGGCGGCAGGCGCTGCATCAGCGTGTCGGCCGAGACGATCAGGCAGCCGCGCTTCACGTACGGCAGCTCGTAGAGAGTCTTCAACCGCTCGGAAGTGATGTCGGGATGCGGCGCGAACAGGTCGTAGGGCAGCACCTCCCAGTCCGGCAGGCGCAGCAGCGCCAGCCCGTGGCCGGCGAAGAAGCGCAGCGCGGCGCTGAAGCGCTCGAGCTCGCGCGCCGCATCCGCGATCACCACGTAGAGCCGGGTGTCGGCGGCCAGGCCCTCGGCGAGCGCCAGCGCCGCGGCGCTGCCGTACAGCTGGCGCCATTCGACGCGCGGCGTGGCCGCGCCCGGCAGCGGGGGGTTGAGGAGCGGGGTCATGAGTCTCGGGCAGCTTACCCGAGCGCGCCGCGTTTAGGAGCCGGCCGGCTCCGCGGCGAGCTGCATGCGGGTCGCGAGCGGCACGCAGAAGATGTCGATCGGGTGGGCGCGGCCGCGCAGCTGCAGCGGCGGCAGCGGTGTCGCGTCGATGTCGAAGCCGAGCGCATCGAGCGAGCGCTTGAGCGCGCTCGAGAACAGCATCTCGCCCGCGCGCGCCCGCTGGCAGAGCCGGGCGGCGACGTTCACGGTATCGCCGATGATCGTGTAGTTCATGTAGGCGGAGGAGCCGACGTTGCCGGCGACCACGTCGCCCTCGTTGATGCCGATGCCGAGGCCCGCCTCGACGTGATAGCGCTCCCGCCAGGAGCGCGACAGCTCGGCGAAGCGCGCCAGCATCTCGCGTGCCGCGCTCACCGCGCGCTGCGCGCTGTCGGCCTGCTCGAGCGGCACGCCGAAGCCGAGCATCAGGCAGTCGCCCGCCATGTGAAACACGGTGCCGTCGTACTTGAAGGTGATCTCGGTGAGCAGCGAGAAGAACTCGTTGAGCAGCGGCACCACACGCTGCGGATCGAGCTGCTCGGTGATGCTGGTGAAGCCGCGCAGGTCGGCGAACAGTACGACGGCGTGGGCGCGCGCCTCGGTGGGCGGACCGGCCGGCGACAGCAGCGTATCGCGCAGCTGCGCGTCCTCGAGAATCTTGTCGGCCACGCGCGGCGACACGTAGCGGCGGAAGGTCTGCCGCAGGAGCTCTTCCCGGCGCCGGATCTCCTCTTCCAGCTGCGCTGCCGCCTTCTTGTTACGCACGTTGCTCGCGCGCAGCAGGGCCTCTATGCGGGCCCTGAGGGGCTCTTCGACCACGTGTTCCCCGAATTATTCTGGTGACGCCAGCCTACCATCGGCATGCGGGCGCGTGCCAGCGGCGGACGCCAGTGCAGCTGCGCGCAGGCGCAGCGCCAACAGACGCGAGGGGTTGTGTCTTGACTTAAGCCGACGGTGCCGGCGCCGGCGCGGCCGCGGGTGCCGCGGGCGCGGCCTCGCCGCCGGTCACGACCGAGTGAATGACACGGTCGCCTTCGAAGAATACCGCGAAGCCGTTGTAGTCCCAGCGCGTGATCGGCGGGGTGTGCGGGCTGCCGCCCCCGACCGCCGGGTGGCGGGTGGCCGGGGCGCCGAAGTGCTTCTCGACCTCACTCATGGTGAGGCCGCGCTTGGGGCGGTCGACCTGGGATTCACGCACCTGGACCTGGTCGTTGACTACGACCGTGTCGGCGAGCGCGCTGCCGGCGACTGCGCAACCGCACAGGAGCGCCGCGAGAATTCGTGTCTGCATACGAGTTCCTCCGGTCGGCGGCGACTATAACACCGCCGGCAATCTGTCAAAGCGGCGCCTTGACTTATGGGTGCCAATCTGTGACGCAGGTCTGAAAAGCGGCCTTTCTGTGGTTAAATCGCGACGATGTTCCATCCATTACCGCTCTATGTGGGTCTGCGCTATGTGCGCGCGAGGTCGCACAAGTTCTTCGTCTCGTTCATCACCTGGGCGTCGCTGGCGGGCGTGTGCGTCGGGGTTGCGGCGCTCATCGTCATCCTCTCGGTGATGAACGGCTTCGAGAGTGAACTGCGCGACCGGCTGCTGTCGCTCGGCGCCCAGGTGCGCGTGATCGCAGCTGCCGCGCCGGGCGGGCCGCCGGCGCCGTCCGCCGCCATCGACTGGCAGGATGCCGCGCAACGCGCCCGCACAGTGTCCGGCGTCGCGGCGGTCGCCCCGTACGCGGAGCTTACCGCGCTCGCGGTGCACGAGCCGGAGATGCTGCCGGTCGTGCTGCGGGGCATCGACCCGCAGCTGAGCACCACGGTGAGCGAGCTCGGTACGGCGATCACCCGGGGCCACCTCAGTGATCTCGTGCCGGGCTCCGGGCGGGTCATCGTCGGCGAGCTTATCGCCGAGCGGCTGGGGCTGGTGCTGGGCGACCCGCTCACCCTGCTCGTGCCGACGCTGAGCGCTGACGGCACACCGCAGGCGAGACTCCGTGGCTTCACGGTGGCGGGCGTGTTCGAGGTGGGACTGCAGGATCACGACGGCTCGCTGGTGTTTGCGGCCCTCGAGGACGTGCGCGCGCTCACTCCCGCGAGCGCCAGCGGGCAGGGGCTGCGCGTCCGCGTCACCGACGTGCTGGCTGCGCCGGCCGTGGCGGCACGGCTGCGTGCGGCGCTGCCCGCGACTTACGAGGTACGCGACTGGACCGAGGACAACGCCAGCTACTTCCGCGCCACGCGGATCGAGAAGACCATGATGTCGCTCATCCTGCTGCTGATCGTCGCGGTCGCCGCCTTCAACATCGTCGCCATGCTGGTGATGGTCGTGACCGACAAGCGCACCGACATTGCGATCCTGCGCACCTTCGGCGCAGCGCCGCGGCGTGTGATGGGCATCTTCGTCACCCAGGGCCTGGTGATCGGCTGGCTGGGGGTGGCGCTCGGCCTCGCGCTCGGCCTCGCGCTCGCGCTCAACGTCGAGACCATCGTGCCGTTCCTCGAGCGCACCTTCCACTTCCAGATACTGGACTCGGACGTCTACTACAGCAGCGCCATCCCCTCCGAGGTGCACGCCGCGAACGTGATGGCAATCGGCGCGGCGGCGCTGCTGCTCACCGCGCTCGCCACCGTCTACCCAGCGCTGCGCGCGGCGCGCACGGCGCCGGCCGAAGCGCTGCGCTACGAGTAGCCATGGCGGTCAGTTCCTACGAGTGGCTGATCGGCACGCGCTACCTGCGCTCGACGCACCGGCGCGGCTTCGTATCGTTCGTGGCGCTCATGTCGGTGTGCGGGCTGACGCTCGGCGTGGCGACCCTCATCGTGGTGCTGTCGGTCATGAACGGCTTCGAGCGCGAGCTGCGCACCCGCATCCTCGCAGTGACCTCGCACGCCACTCTCACCGGGATCTCCGGGACCCTCGCCGACTGGCAGACGCTCAGCGCACGCGCCGGGCGGCAGAGCGGGGTACAGGCGGCGGTGCCGTACGTGGAAAGCGCGGCGATGCTCGCCAACGGCTACGCGCTGGCCGGCGCCACGGTACGCGGCGTGCTGCCGCAGGAGGAGCGCCGGGCGACCGGGCTCGCCCAGCGGCTGACCGAAGGGCGCCTCGAGGATCTCACCTCCGGCGGCTTTCGTATCATCCTCGGCGCCTCGCTCGCGCACGAGCTCGGTGTCCGGGTCGGCGGCACGGTGGTCGTGATCGCCCCGCAGGGTACCGCCACACCGACCGGGGTTGAGGCGCGCATGCGCCGCTTCCAGGTGGTGGGCATCTTTTCCTCGGGCATGTACGAATTCGACCGGGGACTGGCGCTCACGCACATGGCGGATGCCGCGCGCCTGTTTCGCCTCGGGGACCAGGTCACCGGGCTGCGCCTCGCGCTCAGCAACCCGCTGCGCGCGCCCGAGGTCGCGGTGCGCGTGGCGCGCGCGCTCGGCGGCGACTTTTACGTGAGCGACTGGACACAAAACCATGCCAACTTCTTCCGTTCCATCGAGATCACCAAGTCGATGATGTTCGTCATCCTGCTGATGCTGGTCGCCGTCGCCGCCTTCAACATCGTCGCGACTCTGGTGATGATCGTGAAGGAGAAGCAGACCGACATCGCCATCCTGCGCACGCTCGGCGCGGCGCCGCGCAACGTGCTCGCCACCTTCGCCGTACAGGGGGTGCTGATCGGGCTCGCCGGCACGCTGCTCGGCGCGGCGCTCGGCACGCTCGTGGCCGACAACCTCGAGAGGCTGGTCGGCGCCCTCGAACGCCTCACCGGAGTGCAGTTCATCGACGCGAGCGTCTACTACCTGAGCGACCTGCCGGCCTACGTCGAGGGGCTCGACGTGCTCAGGGTATGCGGCGTGGCCTTCCTGCTGTGCGCGCTGGCGACCGTCTATCCGGCATGGCGCGCGGCGCGCACCGCCCCCGCCGAGGCCCTGCGCCATGAGTGACGCCGTTCTCGAAGCGCGCGAGGTACACAAGAGCTTCCGCCAGGGTCCGGTGCTGCTGCCGGTGCTGCGGGGAGTGACACTGAGGGTGGTAGCCGGCGAGCGCGTAGCGATCGTCGGCGCCTCAGGCTCGGGCAAGACCACGCTGCTGCAGATCCTCGGCGGGCTCGATGCGCCGACCAGCGGCACGGTGCTGATCGCCGGCCGGGATATCCATGCGCTCGGGGAGGGCGAGCGCGGCGAGCTGCGCAACCGCGCGCTCGGCTTCGTCTACCAGTTCCATCACCTGCTGCCGGAATTCTCGGCGCTGGAGAACGTCGCCATGCCGCTGCTGGTACGGCGCACGCCCGTGCCGGAGGCCCGCGCCGCGGCGCGGCGCCTGCTCGAGCGCGTCGGTCTCGGCCAGCGCCTCACGCATCGCCCGCACCAGCTCTCGGGCGGGGAGCGCCAGCGCGCGGCGGTGGCGCGCGCACTGGTGACGGAGCCGAAGCTGGTGCTCGCGGACGAGCCCACGGGAAACCTCGACGGCGCCAACGCCGAGAGCGTCTTTGCGCTGATGCTGGAGCTCAACCGCGAACGCGGCACGAGCCTGGTGGTGGTGACGCACGACCTCAAGCTCGCGCGTCGCATGGAGCGGGTGTACGAGCTCGAAGAGGGCACGCTCGCAGAGCGTGTTTAGCTCGCGGGCGTCGCCGGTTCGTGGCGCGACCGATAGCGGCTCGCGACGTTCCAGCGCCACACGAGCTCGAGCGCGAGCCAGCCGAGCACGCCGAAGACCGCGGCGCACACCAGGCAGCCGATCGCGAACGGCTGCCACACCGGCAAGAGCGCGTGCTGGAACCAGCGCCAGTCGGGGACGAACCTGAAGTGGTGCGGTGGCACCTGCAGCACGGCGACGCCCACGCGGTAGGCGAAGTAGTAGAGCGGCACCAGGCTGAAGGGGTTCGCGATCAACCAGGTGGTGCCGTAGATCACCGGCAGGTTGATGCGCCAGATGAGGGCGACGATCACGGCGAGCAGCAGGTGGACCGGCAGCGGCACGAACGAGATGGCGACCCCGGCCCCGAAGGCATAGGTGACGGCCCGCCGGTGCAGCGTCCACAGCTGCGGGTTCGCGATACGCTCACCGCAGATGCGCACCGGCCAGCGCGTGCGCAGCGTGTGGGGCGCCGGAACGATTTTTTTGAGAAACGCCCGCGGCATCGAGGTCAGGGACTCTACCAGAAGGACCGGGGGCGGGAATGTGCCGCGGTTCCGGTATGATGGCCGCCGGCGAAAGTCCGCCGTCGCGGTCGTGCGGGGTCGTTCGGAATGTGGGAAATAGTGCGGGCCGGCGGCCCGCTGATGTGGCCGATCATTCTTTGCTCGATCGTCGCGGCAGCCATCATTCTCGAGCGTCTGTGGACGCTGCAGGACAAGCGTGTGCTGCCGCGCGAGCTGCCGCAGAAGGTCTGGCAGCTCATCGAGGCCAACCAGGTCACGGACAAGGTGATCGCGGGGCTCGAGCAGAACTCGCCCCTCGGCAGGCTGCTCGCCACCGGCCTCGCCAACCGCCACCGGCCGCGCGAGATCCTCATGGAGCGCCTCGAGGACACGGGCCGCCACGTCGTGCATGAGCTCGAGCGCTTCATCAACACGCTCGGCACGATCGCCGGCGTGTCGCCGCTCCTGGGCCTGCTCGGCACGGTCACGGGCATCATCCGCTCCTTCAACGCCATCGAGGCCGGCGGCATGGGCGACCCGCGCGCCCTCTCGGGCGGCATCGCCGAGGCGCTGATCTGCACCGTGGCGGGCCTGTGCGTCGCCATCCCGGCACTCATCTTCTACCGCTACCTGCGCGGCCGGGTCGAGGGCATCGTGGTGGAGATGGAGAAGCAGGCGATCCGCATGGCGGACGCGCTCGAGGCGGCGCGGGCGCGCGAGCACGGCTCGCCGGCGGCTGCTGCCTGAGGCGGCCCGCCACGGGACACAAGCCATGAACCTGAAGCCAGGTCGTCCGCCAGAGGAGCCGGAGATCAACGTCGTCTCGCTGATCGACGTGGTGCTGCTGCTGGTGGTGTTCTTCATCCTCTCCAGCCGCTTCACCGAGGAAGGGCGCCTGCGCGTGCACCTGCCGCACGCGAGCGCCGTGCCGACCGAGAGAGTCGGCGGCGAGCCGCTCGTGATCAGTGTCACCGAGGCGGGTGGCTATCTGGTCAACCAGCACGAGCTGATCAACTCGAGCCCGGAGACGCTGCGCGCGGCGCTGCTCAAGGAGGCCGGAGCGAACCGCTCCATACCGGTCACGCTGCGCGCCGATGCGCGCGCCACCCACCAGGCCGTCATCACCGCCATGGACGTGCTCGGACGCCTCGGCTTCGCCGAGATCAGCGTCGCCACCGTCAAGGAAGAGCCGGCGGGCAAGCCTTGAACGACTCGGTCTCGCGGGCCGGCGCGCGCGGCGTGGCGAACGCCCTGTCGGGTAGCGGCTGGACCGCGTACCGGCG
>DASPOP010000211.1:0-4892 GCA_035625955.1 Steroidobacteraceae bacterium
TTCAGGTCGAGCCCGGTGTCCCCGGTGCTCGCCGCGTAGCGCTGCAGCGCCTCGGGAATGGTCTCGCCGTTGGCGAGCTTTGGCAGCAGCAGATCGATGCGCTGCCCGATGACCTCGGCTTCCGCATAGCCGAACACCCGCTCGCCGGTCGGGTTGAAGGTGCGGATGACGCCGTCCTCATCGAGCGCGAGCACGACGTCCTTGATGTGATCGAGGATGACCTGCAGGTGCTCGGAGCTCTGCTCGCGCGCCTCGTGCGCGAGCGCGCGGGCCTCGTCCGCCATGAGCCGCATCGATTCGACGATGCCGCGCCGCTCGCGCTCTGCCGTATGGTAGTGATCGTTGATGAGCTTCAGCAGCATCCCGAGATCGGGGGTGGCGCTGCCGGTCCGCAGCTGCAGCTCCTTGAGCTGCGCTATGAGCGCCGGGTGCAGATCCTTGGCGTCGTCGGGGCGCGGGTCCGCGCGGACGAGTGTCGTGGTTTGCCCGGGAATCGCCTCCGGGGGCTCAGCGAGCGTCCGCATGCTCCGCGTGTTTGACATAATGAAGTCGATCCCGCCCGATTGAGATCATACGAGGGGCCCTCGGGGCGGCCCGTGAAGCCTCTCCCGATTCTGGCGGGTTCCTGGGAAGGTTTTATTTCGCCGCCGTCGGCGGAGCGGGCTTGGCGGCACCTTTGGCAGGTACGGGAGCGGACCCGGTATCGACCAGGCCGTTCCCGGCGATGAGCGGCATGGAATACACGGGGGCCAGAGTCTGGCCGCCCGACTCGATCGACAGCGCAGCGCTCAGGGTGAAGATCCCATCGCGCTTGGCCCGCACCTTCAGGGCATGGTGAATCGGGGTGCCGAAGACGAGCTTTTCCGTCGTGGAAATGGCGTCGCCGCTCACCACTTGCAGGCCGTCATCGGCCTGGATGGTCCCCGTGATCCGGTCGATGTTGTCCGCCTGGGGCACGATGACGAGGTCCACATCCACCGGATCGCCCACTTCGGGGTGGGCGGCGAGCTCGAACTTCACCTGCAGCAACCCGGCCCCGTTCTTGGCGGTCGTCACCGCGCCGACCAGATACGGAGAGAGGCTGTCGGCGGGACTTGCGGCCTTCTTCACCGGAGCGGCCCGCTTGGCCTGGGTGGGGGCGGTCTCGCTCTTTGAGCCGCAGCCGCCGAGGGTGAGCGCGAGGCCGAGGCCGAGTGCGAGGACTAAACCCTGGGTTCTGGCTTCCATGGGCTGCGGACGTTACCTCAGGAGCGCCCTCCCGCGCACGTACGGATTCGGCACTTCCACTCCCGCCCCCGCCTGGAGCCTCAATCCCGGCCCCGAAAGAGCGGCGGATCGTCGATCGCCTCGATTTGCTCGAGCAGGTCCTGAAGATAGCCCTCCCAGTAGCGCGGCTCGCCGATCCAGGGAAAGGCGCGCGGAAATGCCGGGTCGCTCCAGCGATGCGCGACCCAGGCCGCGTGGTGGAGCATGCGCAGCGCGCGCAGCGGCTCGATCAGCGCGAGCTCGCGGAGATCAAAATCCGCGAACTGGCTGTAGCCCTCGAAGATCTCGCCCCACTGCCGCTGCTGCTCCGCAGGCGACCCCGACAGCATCATCCACAGGTCCTGTATCCGCGGGCCCATCGCGCAGTCATCGAGGTCGACGAAGTCCGGCCCATGCTCGTTCCAGAGGAGATTGCCGAGATGGCAGTCGCCGTGCAGGCGGATCTCGCGGATGCCCTCGGCCGCGGCGAACCCGGCGACCACGCGCTCGAGAAGCGCGCCGCTCACCGAGGAGTAGCGCTCGGTGAGCGCGGCAGGCAGGAGCTCGCTCGAGAGCACCTGTGAGCGCGCCTCCCAGCCCAGGCGTTCGATGCCGATGCGCGGCCGCACCTCGAAGGGCCGGCGCGCGCCCACCTGATGCAGCCGCGCGAGCGTCCGCCCGAGGAGCTGCCGGGCTTCCGGTGCATCGAGCTCGGGAGCTCGGCCGCGGAGCCAGGGGAAACAGGCGAAACGGAATCCGTGGTAGTGGATGAGTGTCGTGCCGCCGAGCGTCAGCGGCGCTGCGACCGGGAGCTCGGCGGCAGCGAGCTCCGCCGTGAACCCGTGCTCCTCGGCGATCTGCGCATCGCTCCAGCGCGCCGGACGATAGAACTTGAGTACCAGCGGCCCGTGGGCGCCATGGAGCTGGTAGACCCGATTCTCGTAGCTGTTGAGAGCGAAGAGCCGTCCGTCCGGGTCGAGGCCCGCCGCGGCGGCCGCATCCAGCACCACCTCGGGAGTGAGCCCGTTGAAGGGCTGCAGGTCGCTGCCGGCGCTTTTGCGTATCATCGCAGCGCAATCAAGTCTAAGGGGCTCGACGCGAGGGCACAATGAAACCAGTCGATTCGTCAGTGCATTAGCGTTCTGATCCCGTGACCCAGCCTCCCAACACTCGCGTCCGCCAGTTCCGCGACGCCCTCGGAGCGTTTGCCACCGGCGTGACCATCGTGACGACCCGCACCCGCTCGGGTGTGGACGTCGGTCTCACCGCGAACAGCTTCAATTCCGTCTCGCTCGAGCCGCCGATGGTGCTCTGGAGCCTCGCCAAGACCGCCAAGAGCCTGCCGGCCTTCCTCGAGAGCAGCTACTTCGCCGTGCACGTGCTGTCGGCCGCGCAGGAGGAGCTGTCCCACACGTTTGCGACGCGCGGGGCGGACAAGTTCTCGGGCCTGATTCTCGAGCGCGGCCGCGGCGACATCCCGCTGCTCGAGGGGTGCTCGGCGCGCTTTCAGTGCCGCACGGCCGTCAAGTACGAAGGCGGCGACCACGTCGTCTTCATCGGCGAGGTCGAGGCCTTCGACCAATCCGACCGTCCGCCGCTTCTGTTCCACGGCGGCCGCTATGCGGCCGCCGTCGCGAAGCCGAAGCCCGCACCGGAGACGGCTGATCCCGACAGCAGCTTCAGCGAGGACTTCCTCATATTCCTCGCGGGGCGCGCGCACTTCCAGCTGTTCCTGGGGCTCAGGCGCGATCTCGAGCGTCATGGCCTCAGCGAGTGGCAATGGTTCGCGCTCAGCATTCTCGGCGTGCGCGACAACCGCACCGTGGGCGATCTCGACCGGATCCTGTGGCGCACGGGTGCGCGCGTGACCTACGAGCTGATGGGGAGCCTCGTGGCCGCGGGTCTCGTGCAGCTGCACGGCAGCCATGACCCGAGCGCCCGCGTCACGCTCACCGAAGCCGGCCGGCGCGTCGTGATCGAGCTGGCCGCGGCCGCCAAGGCCATCGAGTCGCACGCCGAGAGCAATCTCGGCTTCGACGAGGCACAGCTGCTCAAGCAGGCACTGCGCAGCATCATCCGCGAGACCGATCCCGGATCCACCGCAACCTGAGGACTCCATGCCGCTGGAAATCGAGGCATATCGTCCGGTGCGCACGCGCGCCACGCGCTCCGCGCGCAACCCTGCCGTCGTCGTCGGCCTGGTGAACAACATGCCGGACGCGGCGCTCGAGGCGACCGAGACGCAGTTTTCCGGCCTGCTGCGCGAGGCCGCGGGCAACCGGGCGGTGCGCCTGCGCTTCACCTCCTTGCCGGAGCTGCCGCGAGGCGAGCAGGCGCGCTCGCACATCGCCCGCTCCTACTGGCCGCTCGAGACATTGCTCGAGGAAGCGCCCGATGCCCTCATCGTTACCGGGACCGAGCCGCTCGCCCCGGGGCTGCGCGATGAGCCCTATTGGCGGCGTTTGACGGCGCTGCTCGACTGGGCGGAGGCGCACACCGCCGCCAGCATCTGGTCGTGCCTCGCGGCCCACGCGGCCGCGGAGCATTTCGAGGGGATCGCACGCCGGCGGCTGCCGCAGAAGCGCTGCGGCGTCTACAGCCATAGCCTCCTCACCGGTCACGCGCTGCTCGAAGGCGTCGCAGCTCCGCTCGCCATGCCCCATTCGCGCTGGAACGAGCTGCCCATCGAGGCGCTGCGCGCGGCGGGCTATACGGTCGTCAGCTTCTCCGCCGAGACGGGGGCGGATGCGTTCGTGCGCCACGAACGCAGCCTCATGCTCTTCTTTCAGGGTCACCCGGAGTACGAGGACACCACGCTCCTCAAGGAATATCGGCGTGACGTCGGCCGCTTTCTCAACGGCCAGCACTCGCATTACCCCACGCTGCCTCACGGCTACTTCCCGACCGCAGCCATCGCGGTGCTCGAAGAATTCCGCGCGCGCGCCTGCACGCGGCGCGCGCCGGAGCTTCTCACCGAGTTCCCGTTCACCGCCGCCGCGCTGACGCTCAGCAATCCCTGGCGGCCGGCGGCGGTCGCGATCTATCGCAACTGGCTCGATTTTCTAGCCGCAGCATCGCGCCTTGGCGCCGCTACGGCCTGAGGTAAGGCCCATGCAACACGGCGGCATATTGGTAACCGGGGGCGCAGGCTACATCGGCAGTCACGTCGTGCTGCAGCTGCGCGCGCGCGGCGAGCGCGTCGTGGTGCTGGACGACCTGTCACGCGGTTTCCGCCGCGCGGTATTGGACGCGCCGCTCATCGTCGGCCGTGTCGGCGACCGCGATGCGGTGCTCGCGCTCTTGCGCGAGCATGCCGTCGACACGGTGATGCACTTCGCCGCCTACACCATCGTGCCGGAGTCGGTGCGCGAGCCGCTCAAGTACTACGGCAACAACACCTGCTCGACGCGCACGCTTCTCGAGTGCTGCCTCGAGACGGGCGTCAGGCACTTCGTGTTCTCCTCAACGGCCGCGGTGTACGGAATTCCGGCCGACGGCTTCGCCGCCGAGACCAGTCCGACGTCGCCCATCAATGCGTACGGCACGTCCAAGCTGATGTCGGAGTGGATGCTGCGCGATGTCGCCGCCGCCTCGGCGCTGCGCTACGTGGCGCTGCGCTACTTCAACGTCGCCGGCTCCGACACCTC
>DASPOP010000212.1:0-2629 GCA_035625955.1 Steroidobacteraceae bacterium
GCCGCTACGTCTGCACCGCGCGGGCGCCGAAATGCCCGTCCTGCATCATCCGCGACCTGTGCGAGTACCAGCACAAGACACCGGCAGCGGCCAGGCGCACCGGCGTGAGTGCTGCGATCCGCCGCAGCGGGCGTCAGCAGCGCGCGCGCCGCGGGCCCCGCCGCTCACGGGCCTGAGCAGCCGCGTCCCGGCTCACGGGCTCGCCCTACTCGAGGCCTGCACGGCGGAAGCCTTCGAGGTAGTGCTCACACTCGGCAGCCTCCCTGATCGGCATCTTGTTGGCTAGCCAGTCCAGCGAGACATTGGGCTGCACGCGACGCAGTTCCTGCAGCGCCGCCCGTGCCGCATCGACCTGTCCCGCCATGCCGGCGGCGGCGGTGAGTACGCGGTGCGCGCCGACGAAGTCGCCGCGCTGGCGGATGCCCTCGCGGGCAAGCCGCATCGCTTCCTGGTAGTTGCGTCCGACGTAGTGTGCGTAAGCGGCAATGCCGCAATAGATCGCGGCCAGCGGATCGCGCGGGCTCAAGCGCAGCGCGCGCTGTGCGGCCCTGACCGCCTCCTCCGGGCGCCCGCAGTACGCGAGCGCCAGGCCATGGTAGCCCTGCGCCAGCGAGAAGTTCGGATTGAGCCGCAGCGCCGCTTCGAACTCGGCGAGCGAGTCGTCAAAGCGGCGCGAGAACAGATAGACGGAGCCCAGCGCCAGATGCGCCCAGGGGTCCTCGCTGTCGGCCAGGATCGCAATGGCCGCGGCGCGCTCGGCAATCGGCGTCGCTACCGCCATGTCCTCCCAGCCCATGTGGGCGCCGAAGGTATGGCTGGTGGCGAGGACGCCGAACGCCTGCCCGTAATTGGGATCGAGGGCGGTGGCTTTTTCCAACAGCGCCTGCGCCACGACGTTGTCCTGGCGCGTCACCCGCCAATAGTGCGACAGCGCCCGCATCACCAGGTCCCAGGCGTCCATGCTGTCGGGCGGCTTGCGCCGGGCACGGAAATTCTCGGCGGCATACAGCTGCGGCTCGATGGCGGCGACGATCGCTTCGGTGATCTCGTCCTGCACCGCAAAGACATCGGCAAGCTCGCGGTCGTAGCGCTCCGCCCAGATGTGGCTGCCGGTGGCGACGTCATTGAGCTGCGCGCTGATGCGCACGCGCTCGCCGACCTTGCGCACGCTCCCCTCCACCACGTAGCCGACGCCGAGCTCGGCGCCGACCTCCTTCAGCAGCACCGCTTTGCCCTTGTAGATGAACGAGGAATTGCGGGCGATGACGAAGAACCAGCGCAGCTTCGACAGCGCGGTGATGATGTCCTCGCTGATGCCGTCGGAGAAATAGTCCTGCGCCGGGTCGTCGGTCATGTTGGTGAATGGCAGCACGGCGATGGCTGGCCGGTCCGGGAGCGGCAGCGCCGGGCGCGACGGCTCCGGGCTGTCGCCGGCCGCGGCCGTGGCAGGCGCGGTATCGCGGGCCGCCTGCGCCTGCACCTCGCCCACGAAGCGAAAGCCCTTGCGCGCAATGGTGCGAATCAGCCGCTGCTCCTCGCCGCTGTCGCCGATCGCCTTGCGCGCCGCGTTGATGCGGCTGGTCAGGGTCGACTCCGATACGATGCGGCCGGCCCAGATCGCGACGATGAGATCGTCCTTGCTGACGACGTGGTCGCGGTTGCGCAGCAGATAAACGAGCAGATCGAATACCTGCGGCTCGACAGCGACAGGCTCGGAGCCGCGACGCAGTTCCCGCCGCTCGACGTCGAGCGTGTGGCCAGAGAAGCGAAATTCCACGGTTGCCCTTGCGACGGCACCTGCCGTAGCCCTCAAGCAATAATCAAGCGCATCTCAAGGGCAAATCAAGCGCCGGGCAAGGTTTTTCGGCACCGCCGCCGGCATGCTCCACGCCTGGCGGGAATCGGAGAGACCCATGACCCAGATCCAGGCAGTCGCAGACCGCGCCGCAGGTGAGAGCCATCTGCTCGGCCGCATCGTTGCGTTCCTCTACGGCATCGTGGCCTATCTCATCTTCTTCGTGACATTCGTGTATGCCATCGGCTTCGTCGAAAACCTGGTGGTGCCAAAGACCCTCGACGGCGCCGCCGCGACACCGGCCCCATCGCTGGCACAGGCGGTGATCATCAACCTGGTGCTGATGTCGATCTTTGCCATCCAGCACAGCGTGATGGCGCGGCCGCAGTTCAAGCGCTGGTGGACGCAGTTCGTGCCGCCATCGGTGGAGCGCACCACCTTCGTGCTGCTGGCAAGTCTGGCGCTGGCGCTGCTGTTCTGGCTGTGGCAGCCCCTGCCTGCGGTCGTGTGGCGGGTCGCCGATCCGCGCCTCTCCATGGCGCTGACCGGGCTGTCATTCGTCGGCTGGCTGATCGTCCTGACCAGCACCTTCCTGATCAACCATTTCGAGCTGTTCGGCCTGCACCAGGTCACCAGCAATCTGGCCGGCCGGCCGATGCCGCTGCCGCGCTTCCGCACGCCGGTCTTCTATGCCTTCGAGCGCCATCCCATCTATCTCGGCTTCATCATCGCTTTTTGGGCGACTCCCACCATGACCGCCGGGCATCTGTTGTTCGCAGCGGTGACCACCGCCTACATCTTCGTAGGCATCGCCCTCGAGGAACGGGATCTCAT
>DASPOP010000213.1:0-2781 GCA_035625955.1 Steroidobacteraceae bacterium
CGGCTTCTTCGGCAGGTACAGGTCGGTCAGCGTGCCGTCGTAGGCCTCGGCCGCGAAGGCCACCGTCTCCGACAGCGTCGGATGCGGATGCACCGTCAAACCGATGTCATGCGCGTCGGCACCCATCTCGATCGCCAGCGCCACCTCCGAGATCAGGTCACCGGCGTTGCTGCCGACGATGCCGGCCCCGAGCACGCGGTGCGTGTCCGGATCGAACAGCAGCTTGGTGAAGCCTTCCTCGCGCCCGAGCGACAGGGAGCGGCCGTTTGCGACCCACGGGAAGTTACCCTTGGCGTAGGCGATGCCCTTCTCCTTCGCCTCGGTCTCGGTGAGCCCCACCCAGGCGACTTCCGGATCGGTGTAGGCCACGGACGGAATCACGCGGGCATCGAAGGCGCGCTTGTGACCGGCGGCGACCTCCGCGGCGACCTTGCCCTCGTGCATTGCCTTGTGCGCCAGCATCGGCGGCGCGGCGATGTCGCCGACCGCAAAGATGTGCGGAACGTTGGTGCGCATCTGCCTGTCGACCGGGATGAAGCCGCGCTCGGATACCTTCACGCCGGCGAGCTCCGCGCCGACGCTGTTGCCGTTCGGCACGCGTCCGACCGCGACCAGGACCCGGTCGAACATCTGCGGCGCCGGAGCTTTCTCGCCCGAAAAGCTCACGCGCAGCCCCTCCGCTCTGGCTTCGACCGAGGACACCCTGGTGCCGAGCAGGATCTGCTGATAGCGCGCGCGGATGCGCCGCTCGAGCGGCCGCACCAGGTCCGGATCGCAGCCCGGCATCAATTGCGGCGTGAGCTCGACGACGCTCACCCGCGTGCCGAGCGCATCGAACACACAGGCCATCTCGAGTCCGATGATGCCGCCGCCGACCACCAGCAGGCCGCCGGAGAACTCCGGCAGCTCGAGCGCGTCGGTCGAGTCGAGGATGCGGGGATCGGCGGGCAGACCCGGCAGCCCGACGGGCTCGGAGCCCGCGGCGATGATGCACTGCTCGAAGCGGATGCGCTGCGAGCCGCTCGTGCCCATGACCTCGAGCACGTTGGGGCTCACGAAGCGTCCGCTGCCCTGCACGACCTCCACCTTGCGCTGCCGCGCGAGCACGCGCAGGCCGCTCGTGAGCTTGCGCACCACGGAGGTCTTCCAGTTGCGGAGCTTGCCGAGATTGATGTCGGGAGCGGAGAACGCGATGCCGCGCCCGCTCATCTCCGCTGCATCCTCGATCACCTTGGCGGCGTGGAGCAGCGCCTTGGAGGGAATGCAGCCGACGTTCAGGCACACCCCGCCGAGCTCGGGCCAGCGTTCGACCAGCGTGACCTTCAACCCCAGGTCGGCGGCGCGGAACGCCGCCGTATAGCCGCCGGGCCCCGCGCCGAATACCAGCATCTCCGTCGAGCTGTTGTACTCGGCGCCGGCGCGGTCGGCGGGCCCGCCCTTTTGCGATGGCATGCGCACCGTGTCCCCGGCGGCCTCGATCCGCGCGGCCGGGGCGGCAGGAGGTACAGGTTCGGGCGGGCTCATGCGCGCGGCCGGTGCCGCGGCCGCCGCCGCTGGGGCCGCAGCGGACGGCTGCGCCGCGGTCGCTGCGGTATCCAGGCGTGCGAGAACCGACCCCTTGGAAACCTTGTCGCCGCGCTTCACCAGCACCTCGGTGAGCGTGCCCGCGGCGGTCGAGGGCACGTCCATCGAGGCCTTGTCGGTCTCGAGCGTGACGAGCGGTGTATCCACCGCGACCACGTCGCCGGGCTTCACCAGCACGTCGACGATGTCTACGTCGCTGAAGTTGCCGAGATCGGGAACCAGCAGCTCGACGCGGCTCACAGCACCGCCTCGAGCAGGGCGCGCGGCTCGGCCAGCGTCTGGGCGAGGTAGGTGGTGAAGCGCGCCGCCATCGCGCCGTCGATCACGCGGTGATCGTACGAGAGCGACAGCGGCAGCATCAGCCTTGGCACGAAGCTCGAGCCGCGGTAGACCGGCCGCATGGTGGAGCGGGATACCCCGAGGATGGCGACCTCGGGCGGGTTGATGATCGGAGTGAAGGCGGTGCCGCCGATGCCGCCGAGGCTCGAGATCGTGAAGCAGCCGCCCTGCATGTCGAGCGGCGGCAGCTTCCCGGAGCGGGCCTTCTCGGACAGTTGCCCGAGCTGCCGCGCGAGCTCGTAGACATCCTTGCGGTGCGCATCGCGCACCACCGGCACCACGAGTCCCGTGGGCGTGTCGGCCGCGAACCCCATGTGGATGAACTTGCGCACGATGAGGTTCGCGCCCTCGGCATCGAGCGCGGAATTGAAGCGCGGGAACTCGAGCAGCGTCTTGACGACCGCGCGCATGATGAAGGCGAGCGGCGTCAGCTTGACTCCGGCCGCCTGTGCCTTGTCCTTGAGGCTCGCGCGCAGCTCCTCGAGCTCGGTGATGTCCGCCTCGTCGAATTGCGTGACGTGCGGGATGTTGACCCAGGCCGCCTGCAGGCGCGGACCTGAGATCTTCTGGATGCGAGTGAGCGGCTGCGTCTCGACGGGACCGAAGGTCGAGTAGTCGACCACCGGAAGCGCGGGCAGTGCCGGGCGCGCGCCCGCCGCGGCGCCCGCGGGCGCGGCCGCCGGAGCTGCCGGAGTGGCGAGCGCGCGCTTCACGAAGGCCTTGACGTCTTCGTGGGTGATGCGGCCCTTGAAGCCGGTGCCCTTCACTCGCGCGAGGTCCACGCCGAGCTCGCGGGCGAACTTGCGCACCGAGGGACCGGCGTGCGCGCGCGAGAATCCGGGCTCGTCGATCGCCGGC
>DASPOP010000214.1:0-6791 GCA_035625955.1 Steroidobacteraceae bacterium
AATGCCGAAGCCGATGGCGGTGCCGAGCGCCCCCATGCCGAAGATGATGCCGACGGCCAGCACGGTCATGGCCTGGATGTGTGCAACGTTTTCCATTCAACTCTCCTCGAAAAAACCGCTAGCCAGAAACCTCGGGCCGCCGCCGTCCGCCTCAGTGATGCTCGTGAGCCATCGAAAGGTAAACGACCGTCAGCACCGCAAATATGAAGGCCTGGATGGTGATGATCAGGATGTGAAACACCGTCCAGACGAGTCCCAGAATGAATTCCCCGATGATGCCGAGCCAGCCGCCGAAGGTGGTCAGCGAGCCGAGCCCGTGCGACAGCGTGAGCACCGCGATCAGGAGAAAGATCATCTCGCCGGCGTAGAGGTTGCCGTAGAGGCGCAGCGACAGTGACACGGGCCGCGCGAGGAAGGTGACCGACTCGAGGATGAAGTTCACTGGCACCAGCAGTGCCTGCACCACGACGTTCTTCGCCTTGAAGGGCTGCAGCGTCAGCTCGCTGACGAAGCCCACGACGCCCTTCATCCTCAGGCTGTAGAAGATGATCAGAGCGAACACCGTGAGGGAGAGCGCGAAGGTTGCATTGAGGTCGGTGCTCGGCACGACCTTGAGGTGCTCGACGCCGACGGCACGTCCCACCCAGGGCAGGAAGTCGACCGGCACCAGGTCCATGAAGTTGAAGAGCCACACCCAGCAGAAGATGGTGAGCGCGAGCGGGGCGATCAGGCGGCTGGTGCCGTGGAAGGTGTCGCGCACCTGGGTGTCGACGACGCTGACGATCATCTCGACGAAGTTCTGCAGTCTCCCGGGAACCCCGGAGGTCGCCTTGCGCGCGACCAGCCAGAAGACCCCGAAGAAAACCGCGGCCAGCAGCACCGAGAAGAACACGGTGTCGTAGTTGATGACCGAGAAGTCGACGATGCCGTGAGGCGACTTGTTATGCAGGAAGGTCTGATGGTGAAGAATGTAGTCGGTCGCGCCGCCGCCGTCTTTTTCCGCCGCCATCATTGTCTTGAGTCCCACCACCGCTCAGGCTCCGCGGCGCACGCCGCTTTTCAAGGGCAGCGCGCCGACCAGCGCAATCCAGTACACCAGGTAGGTGGCGGCGAAGCCGGCAAGCATCGCCAGCGGCACCACCCTGACCGTCCTCAGCACAACAACGAACAACACCACCACGACGGCGAGCTTCACGGCCTCCCCCGTGTAGAACGCCGCGACGATCCGCTGCGCATTGGCGGCGGCGCCCGCGAACACCAGAGCGACCATCGCCAGGCTGCCGATTGTCGCGATCCCTCCACCGAGGAGCGCCGACAGCGCCGCTTCCCGGCCCGCGAGTCCCAATGCGGCCAGCGCCGCGATCAGGCTCACGCCCGCCTGACCCAGCACGACGCTGTAGGCCAGCCGCCGCGCCTGCGGCAGATCGATCGCCAACACCTTATATAAGTCCCGCTCGAGGGGCTCAAAAGAGCCGCTGATCCTGCGCTTTGAGCACGGCGCAAGCGGCTTACTTACCTCGGCCGTTCAGTCACTTACGCAACGACGGCGAAAAAGCCGCGGGATTATAGAGAGCGCGTGGACGGCAGTCCACCCAGCTACTACGTATTGTGTCCGCGCGTCGCTACTGGATATGCGCGAGGATGCCGTCGAGCTCGTCCAGGCTGTTGAAGCTCACGACGAGCTTGCCGCGGCCCTTGACGGAATGCTGGATTGCAACACGGGCGCCGAGCTTCTCGGCCAGCTCCTGCTCGAGCCGCTCGACGTTCGGGTCGCGGGGCGGCTCGCCATCGCCGTCGGCGCCGTGCACGGTCGGGGCGGTGAGGCGCCGCACCAACGCCTCGGTCTCGCGTACCGAGAGCCCTTTCCTGGCCACCAGCGCCCCCACCTCGGTCTGCTGGCGCCGGCCGCCGAGCGACAGCAGCGCCCGTGCATGGCCCATCTCGAGCGCGCGGTGCTCGACCAGCTCGCAGACCTCCGTCGGCAGCTCGAGCAGCCGCAGGAGATTGCTCACCCCGGCGCGCGAGCGCCCGACGGAGTCGGCCGCCTCCTGGTGCGTCAGCCCGAACTCGCTGATGAGGCGGGTGAGCGCGCGCGCCTCTTCGAGGGGATTCAGGTTCTCGCGCTGGATGTTCTCGATCAGGGCGACGGCGATGGCGGCCGAATCCGGGATGCGGCGGATGACGGCCGGAATCTCGGTGAGGCCCGCCATCTGCGCGGCGCGCCAGCGGCGCTCGCCGGCGATGATCTCGTAGCGCTGCGGCGCGCCGGGCGCACCACCCGCGGACGGCTCGAGCGCCCGCACCACGATGGGCTGCACCACGCCCTGGGCCTTGATGGAGTCGGCGAGCTCGGTGAGCGTGTCGGTGCGCATGTCGGTACGCGGCTGATAGCGGCCGCGCTGCAGCAGGTCGAGCGGGAGCTTCGCGAGCTCCTCCCCGAGCCCGGGCGTGACCGTCGGACGGGCGACCGCCTGGCCGAGCAGATCCGCGAGGCCCCTGCCGAGCGTCGGCTTTCTCATGCGGGTGTTTCCGGTGACGTTGATCTCACGCGCCTTTTCCCCCGCCGACGGCGGCGTCGGGCGCGGCGGCGGATTCGCGCTCGCGCGCGGCGTCCGGCTCGGTGGGCGCGCCGCCGCCGTTGGCGGCCGCGTTCGGGCGCGCGGCCGAACGCGTTTCGGAGTTGGTTTCTTCCTCACGCCGGATCATCTCCCCTGCGAGCGCGAGATACGCCAGTGCGCCCCGCGAGTCTTTGTCATGAAACAGCGCCGGCTTGCCAAATGAGGGCGCCTCCGCGAGCCGGATATTGCGCGGGATGACGGTGCGAAACACTTTGTCGCCGAAGTGACCGATCAGCTGGCTGCTCACCTCGTTGGCGAGATTATTGCGCGGGTCGAACAGGGTGCGCAGCACGCCCTCGATGGCGAGGCCGGGGTTCACCGCCTCGCGGATCTGCTCCACGGTCGCGAGCAGCGCCGTGAGCCCCTCGAGCGCGTAATACTCGCACTGCATCGGGATGAGGACGCTGTCGGCGGCCACCAGGGCGTTGACGGTGAGCATGTTGAGCGCCGGGGGGCAGTCGATGAAGATGACGTCGAAGGCCTCCCGCTGCGGCTGCAGCGCGTGGCGCAGCTTGGTCTCGCGCCCGATGGGCAGCGTCATCAGGCGCACTTCCGCCGCAGTCAGCTCCTGGTTGGCCGGCAGCAGCATGTAGCCGCCGTCGTTCACCGTGACCAGCGCGGACTTCATGTCCGACTCCCCGAGCAGCACGTTGCAGACGCTGCGCTCGAGCTGGGACTTGTCGATCCCGCTGCCCATGGTGGCGTTGCCCTGCGGATCGAGGTCGATGAGCAGCACGCGCCGTCGGGTAGCGGCGAGTGAGGCGGCGAGATTGACTGCAGTAGTGGTCTTGCCGACGCCGCCCTTCTGGTTCGTGATGGCAATGACCCGATTCATGGGGCGACAGTGTACTTCACCGCCGCCCGCGCGCTTCCCTCCGCGTCCGGTGTTTACGCATGGCGACAGTGCGGGCGGCCCGCTCTCCAAGTCCTGCGGGGGCCTCGGCAGCTCCGTCAGGCCACGAGGCGCTCAGGATCGGGGCCGCGCCCCAGGCGCTCGCGCGCCATATGGTCGGCGACCTCGTTGGTCGTGCGGTTCTCGCGCCGGGCGCGCTCGAAGATCTCGGTGAGCCGCGCGGGGATCCCCTGGAGGTCCTCGATGACCTGCGCCTCGGTGCCGCCGTAGTACTCGCGCGAGACGCTGATGATCCCGCCGGCGTTGATCACGTAGTCCGGCGCGTAGAGGATCCCGGCGGCGCGCAGCGCCTCGCCGTCCGCATCCCTCGCCAGCTGGTTGTTGGCGGCGCCTGCGACCACCGGCACCTTGAGCCGCGCGATCGAGCGGGTGTTGAGGATGGCGCCGAGCGCGCAGGGAGCCAGCACGTCGGCCTGCTCCTCGAGCACCTGGACGGGAGCGACCGGCGTTGCCCCGAACTCGTCGCAGGCGCGCTCCACGGCCCGCGGCAGCACGTCGGCGACCTTGAGCCGCGCGCCGGCGGCCGAGAGCATGCCGCACAGGTGGTAGCCGACGCCGCCCGCGCCCTGCACGGCGACCGTGAGGCCCGTGAGATCGCTCCGGCCGAGGCGGAACTTCACCGCCGCCTGGATGCCGAGGAAGACGCCGAGCGCGGTCTTCGGCGCCGGGTCGCCGCCAGCCTCGCCGGGCGAGCGGCCGAGTCCCGAGACGTACCTGGTCACGCGGGCCACGTGGGCCATGTCGGCGGTGGTGGTGCCGACGTCCTCGGCCGTGACGTAGCGCCCGCGGAGCGAGTCGACCATCCGGCCGAAGGCGGCCATGAGCTCGGGGGTCTTGGCCGTGCGTGCATCGCCGATGATGACGGCCTTGCCGCCGCCGAAAGGGAGCCCCGCCAGGGCGTTCTTGTAGCTCATGCCGCGGGAGAGGCGCAGCACGTCCGCGACCGCCTCGGTGGTGGTCGCGTACGGCCACATGCGGCAGCCGCCGGCGGCAGGCCCCAGCGCGGTGGAGTGGATGGCGATGATGGCGCGCAGCTTGGTCGGCGCGTCGAGCCCGAACAGCACCAGCTCGTGGCCGTCGAATTCCCGCATGTCGAAAACTTCCATGCCCGCCTCCCGGCTTCGACTCTCGTGGATTTGGCCAGCGTACGCGGCAGGCCTGGACGAGATACCACAAAAGTTGCTCTGGGATCGCGATTGGTGAAGTATATGTGTCACTTATGCCCTGCTAAGTGAGACATTTATTGCATTCTGAGCTGACCCGCAGCGACCTGCGGATCCTCGATCTCATCCAGGAGCACGGGGATCTTTCGGCGGCCGAGATCGCCGAGCGGCTTTCGATGAGCGCCTCCACCTGCTGGCGGCGCATCAGCCGCCTCACCGAGCTCGGCGTCATCAAGCGCCGCGTCGCGCTGCTCGAGCGCGAGAAGGTGGGGCTCTCCGTCATGGTGTTCTCGCACGTGAAGCTCGCCGGACACGGGCGCGACGCGCTCCTCAAGTTCGAGCAGGCGGTGCGCGCGCACCCCGAGATTCTCGAGTGCTACACGCTGATGGGCGAGACCGACTTCCTGCTGCGCATCGTCTGCCGCGACATCAAGGCCTACGAGGCGTTCTTCCTCGACCACCTGTCGCGCTTTCCGGGCGTGCAGTCGGTCAACTCCTCGATCGCGCTCGCGGTCATCAAGGAGACGACGGCGCTGCCGCTGCATCTGCCTTGACGATTGCCAACCGGCCTGCTGTCCGCGGGCAAGAGTCGCGCCTTTTGCCCGCGAGCGGGAGTCCATTGAGCGGTTGGCCTGCTGAAAACGCCGCAGGCGTTTTCAGCCCATAGACAAGACAAGTACGCAGCGTTCCGCATCGAGGCCGGGAACCTCGATCCTGCGCGAGCCCGTGAGGCGCCAGGGCGCGGGCAGCTTCTCGAGCTCCTCGGCCGGCCGGCGCCCCTTCATGGCGAGCACGCGGGTGTCAGGTCCGCACAGCGGCGCAAGAAGCGGAAGGAGCTCGGGCAGCGGGGCAAGCGCGCGCGCCGTCACGGTGTCGAACGGCACCCCCGGCCGCAGGGCCTCGGCGCGCGAGTGAACCGCCGTGACGTTGGCAAGCCCGAGCGTGCGTGCCGCGTGGGCGACGAAACGCACCTTCTTGCCGCTCGAATCGATGAGCGTGAACTGCCGCGCGGGGTTCGCGATGGCGAGCGGCAACCCCGGGAAGCCGGCGCCGGTACCGACGTCGGCGATGCGCGTGCCGGCGAGGTCCGGGCTGATCGACAGGCTGTCGAGCAGGTGGTGCGTCACCATCTCTTCCCGGCTCTCGATGGCGGTGAGGTTGTAGCTGCGGTTCCAGCGCTCGAGCTCATCGAGCAGCGCAAGCAGGCGAGCCGCATCGGCCGGCGCGAGGATCACCCCGAGAAGCGCGGCATCGCGCTCGAGACGCTCGGTCGGGCTCAACTGGCGGCTCCTTGAACGATTCCTCAGGTCGCCTAATGGCCCAGCTTCTGCAGGAAGCTCGCGGCGGTCTCGAGGTAGGCGTCGCGGTTGGCCTTCTTGCGGAAGCCGTGGCCCTCGTCGTTCGCCGTCAGGTACCACACCTCGCCTCCCGCGGCGCGCACCCGCCATACCAGCTGCTCGGACTCGGACGCGGGGACGCGCGGGTCGTTCCGGCCCTCCACGACCAGCAGCGGCCGCTTGATGCGGCTTGCGTTGGTGAGCGGGGAGATACGCTCGAGGAACGCACGTATGCGCGGATCGCGCTCGTCGCCGTATTCGGCGCGGCGCAGGTCGCGCCGGTAGGGCGCGGTGTGCGTCAGGAAGGTGACGAAGTTGCTGATGCCGACCACGTCGATGCCGCCGCGCAGCCGCTCGCCATAGGACACGAGCGAGGCGAGCGCCATGTAGCCGCCGTAGGAAGCGCCCATGACGGAGATGCGCTCGCGGTCGAAGACCGGCTGCGCACCGATCCACACCAGCAGCGAGCCGATATCGCGCACCGCATCCTCGCGCAGCTCGCCGTTGTCGAGCGCCAGGAAGCTCCTGCCGTAGCCGGATGAGCCGCGCACATTGGGCGCGATCACCGCGTAGCCGAGCTCGTTCACCAGGAACTGGATGAACGGGTCCCACCCCGGGCGGAACTGCGACTCCGGTCCTCCGTGGATGTCGATGACGACCGGACAGTGCACCGCATTGCGCGGCCGGTAGACGTAGGCCGACAGCAGCCGCGGGTGGCCGGCGACGCGATCCCACGTGGGATAGTGGATGAGCTCGGGGG
>DASPOP010000215.1:0-10730 GCA_035625955.1 Steroidobacteraceae bacterium
CGGCGCCGCACGACGTGTTCATGGACGCAGTCGTGACCGACGAGGGGTTCATCCGATGCACTACTGGCTGATGAAGACCGAGCCGACCAGCTTCGGCGTCGAGCAGCTCGCCGCCGCCCCGCACCACACCACCGGCTGGGATGGCGTGCGCAACTACCAGGCGCGCAACATGCTGCGCGACCGGATGAAGAAGGGCGACCAGGCCTTCATGTACTACTCGAGCACCGAAGTGCCGGGCATCGTCGCCGTCATGGAGGTCGTGAGAGAGGGCTATCCGGACCCCACCGCCTTCGATCGCAGGCACGAGCACTACGATCCGGACAGCGATCGCAGGAATCCCCGCTGGTTCATGGTGGATGTGCAGCTCAAGCGCCGCCTCGCGCGCGCCGTCACGCTGGAAGAGCTGCGTGCGCATGCGGGCAAGGAGCTCGCCGGGATGGTGCTGCTGCGCCCGGGCAACCGCTTGTCGGTCGCACCCGTCGAGAGCGCGCACTGGAAGTTCATTCTCTCGCTCGAGTCGCACGCGCCGTCGACCTGAGCTCGCAGCGAGCGCGTCGCGCGCCGCATTCGCCGACGCGTGCAGCGCTCATCGCCTAGCACACTTCGCTCGCGCTCGCTTGTAATTTAGATTCGCGTGTATATACTCGGACCCCGGACTAACCCGTCACACACTTGGAGAGCCAACATGGCGAAAGCGAAAAAGAAGAGTAAGAAGAAAGCCAGCAAGAAGAAATAGGCCTTAACTCGGCGGTCGCGCAAGTGGCCGCCGAGTCGAATTCGTTGGACTGTGCCCGCCGCCAAAGCGGGCACAGTCGTTTCTGACGCCGCTGATCGCACGGGGGAATGCATGACGGCGGATGGCGACGCAAAGAAGAGACGCGCGGCAGAAGCCGCGCTCGAGCTGGTGAGGGGCGAGAGCATCATCGGCATCGGCACCGGCTCGACCGTCAATCTCTTCATAGACGCCCTCGCACGGCTGCCGCAGCGCCCGCGCCGCGCGGTTTCGAGCTCGCAGGCGAGCAGCGCACGCCTGGCCGCCGTCGGCATCGAGGTCCGCGACCTGAACGAGGTGAGCGACCTGAATCTCTACGTCGACGGCGCCGACGAGGCGACCGCCGCACGGCACCTCGTCAAGGGCGGCGGGGGCGCGCTGACGCGCGAGAAGATCATCGCGGCGGCCGCACGGCGCTTCGTGTGCATCGTCGACGACACCAAGCTGGTCGCGACCCTCGGCCGTTTTCCCCTGCCGGTCGAGGTGATCCCCATGGCGCGCACCCTGGTGTCCCGCGAGCTCGGCGCGCGCGGCGGCCGGCCGCTGTGGCGCGAGGGATTCGTCACCGACAACGGCAACCACATCCTCGATGTCCACGGGCTCACGATCACCGACCCGGTGGCCCTCGAGCGTGACCTCAACCAGATCACCGGGGTGGTCACGGTCGGTCTGTTCGCGGTCCGGCCGGCGGACGTGCTGATCGTCGGCACCGCACGGGGCGTCGAGACCCGCTGACTTTCAGTGTGGGATAAAAAAGGCCCGTCCGAGAGGACGGGCCTTCTTACTTTGGCTGGGGGACTAGGATTCGAACCTAGGTAAACGGAGTCAGAGTCCGTTGTCCTACCACTAGACGATCCCCCATTGTCCATTGGCGAAAATCGCCTGCGGCGCTTTTCGCGGATCGGGCATCGTAGCTCCGTTCGGCACGCGGGCAAAAGGCGGGGCTCGATGCGCAGCAGTCCCAATCACTTCAGTAGCCGAGCACTTCGCAGTCAAGCTGGCGCACGGGCTCTTGACCGCGAGTGTTCGTTTAGCGCTTCGAGTACTGCGTCCCGCGGCGTGCTTTGCGGCGTCCGACCTTCTTGCGCTCCACCTCGCGTGCATCGCGGGTGACGAAGCCCGCATCGCGCAGCGGCTTGCGCAGGCTCTCGTCATATTCGATGAGCGCGCGGGTGATGCCGTGGCGGATCGCACCCGCCTGGCCGGTGATGCCGCCGCCGTCGACCTGGACGGAGATGTCGAACTGCGTGTGCAGCTTCACCGCGTCGAGCGGCTGCCGCACGATCATGCGGCCGGTCTCGCGGCCGAAGAACTCATCCAGCGAGCGGTCGTTGACCGTGATCTTGCCGGTACCGGGCTTGAGGTAGACACGCGCCGTGGCGGTCTTGCGCCGTCCGGTGCCGTAATGATTCGGGGTCGCTGGCATGCGTGGGGTCCTATTGGATCTCGAGGGGCTTCGGCTGCTGCGCCTGGTGCGGGTGCTCACCGCCGGCGAACACATGCAGCTTCCTGAACATGCGCCGGCCGAGGGGATTCTTCGGCAGCATGCCCTTGACCGCAAACTCGATCGCCCGCTCCGGGTGCTCGGCGAGCAGCTTCTCGAGAGCGATCGACTTGATGCCGCCGATGTGGCCGGTGTGGTGGTAGTAGATCTTGTCGCTGAGCTTGCGCCCGGTGACGCGGATCTTCTGCGCATTCACGACCACGATGTGGTCGCCCATGTCGACGTGGGGGCTGTAATCAGCCTTGTGCTTGCCCTTGAGGCGATGGGCGATCTGCGAGGCGAGACGCCCCAGCGTCTTGTCGCTGGCGTCGACGATGAACCAGTCGCCGCGGACGCTCGCGGGCTTGGCAAATACGGTCTTCATAGGTCACTCGTGGCTAAAGTCCCGCGGCCGGGGGTTAAACCCTCGAGGCCGGGGCCAAAAAAAGGCGGGCAAGTTTACTCAAGCAGCTGTCCCAATGCAAAGCACCACTGCCCGGTCGCCCGCACCCCCTCCGGGGGCGGCCGGAAAGCCTGTCGGGGCGGGGCTGCAGCCTATAATAGAGCCATAAATTATGGAGTCCGGCCGCTCTCTAGACGCTGCGATCGCCACCCTTGATCGTGCCCTGCGGTCGGTGTTCGCGCCGGCCCGGGCCTCCCGACCCGTTCCGGGCACCCGCGAGGACGGTGCTGCCAGGCTTACTGCCGCGCAGCAACGCGAGAGCGCGGCGCTCATGCGCGTCAATCACTCCGGCGAGCTCGCCGCCCAGGCGCTCTACCACGGCCAGGCACTGGTCGCGCGCTCGGAGGCGACGCGTGCCCTGCTCATGGAAGCCGCGCGCGGCGAGTCCGATCATCTGGCGTGGTGCGAGACACGCCTCACCGAGCTCGGCGCGCGGCCGAGCCTTCTCGCTCCGCTCTGGTACGCCGGGTCGTTCGCCATCGGCGCGCTCGCGGCGCTCGCCGGGGACCGCGCGAGCCTCGGCTTCGTCGTCGAGACCGAGCGCCAGGTGGAAAGGCACCTGGACGGGCACCTCGGCAGGCTTCCGGTGGGCGACGCCCGCAGCCGTGCCATACTTGAAACCATGAGGGCCGAAGAGATTGTGCACGGCGCGACGGCGGCCGCTGCCGGCGGCGAGCACCTGCCGGCGCCGGTGCGCGCCCTCATGCGGCAGACGGCCCGCGTGATGACGGCGACCGCCTACTGGGTCTGACGGGCCGCGAAGGCTTATATTAAAGAAGTGATTGGGGGAGCCGGTATGGAAGAGAACATCAAGCCGCTGAGCGAAATTCCGGCGATCAACCGCTTCCTGAGCTACTGCCGCATCCGCGCAGTGCCGTCCAAGACCGTGGTCATCCATGCGGGCGACCTCCCGGATGTCCTCTACTACATCATCAGCGGCTCGGTCGAAGTGATGATCGAGGACGAGGAAGGCAATGAGATGGTGCTGGCCTACCTCAACCGCGGGCAGTTCTTCGGCGAGATGGGCCTGTTCTACGAGCAGCCGACCCGCAGCGCCTGGGTGCGCACCCGCAACCAGTGCGAGCTCGCCGAGATGACCTACCCGCGCTTCCGGCAGATCGCCGCCGAGAGCCCCGGGCTGGTGTTCGAGCTCGCCACGCAGCTCGCCACCCGCCTCGATCGCACCAACCGCAAGCTCGGCGACCTGGCCTTCGTCGACGTCACCGGCCGCGTGGCGCACGCCATCATGGACCTGTGCGGCGAGCCCGATGCCATGACGCATCCCGAGGGCATGCAGATCAAGGTGAGCCGCCAGGAGCTGTCACGACTCGTCGGCTGCTCGCGCGAGATGGCCGGGCGGGTGCTCAAGGTGCTCGAGGAGCAGGGACTGCTGCGTGCCACCGGCAAGACCATCGTGGTATTCAACGCCCGCCCGAAGATGAAGACCCGACCCGTCATCGTGCCGGCCAAGACCGCCGGACCCGGCCGGCCCGCCGGGCAGCTCGCCGCAGACGACGATGATGATGACGACGACGAGGACGACGAGTAGGCGGGTCTGCGCGCCGCGCCGCAGGCCCGGCGCGCCAATCCAAACCTTCACACGCTGACAACCGGCCTGCTGAATAGCGGGCAAAGATCGCGCTCTTTGCCCGCGAGCATGAACGCGCTGATGGATTGGCCTGCGCCGCGCCGCAGGCCCGGCGCGCCAATTTAACTAACGAGCCCTGCGCGCACCCGGACGGCGGACGCCGATCGGCGTCGCGGCTGTCTTGGCCTTGCCGGTGACTCCCCCGATCTGCCGGCGCATCTCACGAATGGTCTCCGCGTAGTCGCGGCTGCCGAAGATCGCCGAGCCCGCCACGAAGGTGTCGGCGCCGGCTGCGGCGGCCGCGCCGATGTTATCGGTCTTGATCCCGCCGTCGACCTCGAGACGCACCTCGCGCCCCCCAGCCCGGATGCGGGCACGCGCATCGGCAAGCTTGCGCAGGGTCGTGGGGATGAACTGCTGGCCGGCGAACCCCGGATTGACCGACATGATGAGCACCATATCGACGAGCTCGAGCGTGTAATCGAGATACTCGAGGGGGGTGGCGGGATTGAACACCAGCCCCGGCCGGCAACCGTGCTCGCGGATGAGGGCGATGGTGCGATCGATGTGCTCGCTCGCCTCCGGGTGAAAGGTGATGAACGTGGCGCCGGCGGCGGCGAAGTCCGGCACGATGCGGTCGACCGGGCGCACCATCAGGTGCACGTCGATCGGGGCCGCGACGCCGAACTTGCGCAGCGCCTGGCACACCAGCGGGCCGATGGTGAGATTCGGCACGTAGTGGTTGTCCATGACGTCGAAGTGGATGAGATCGGCGCCCGCTTCCAGCACCGCCTCGACCTCGGCGCCGAGACGCGCGAAATCCGCGGACAGAATCGATGGGGCGATCCACGGCTGCATGCAGCTAGTCTAACCCACCGCGATCAGGCTCTGCCGGATGCGCCAGTCGCGCCGGTCGAGACGCAGCGTCACGTCGGCGAACACCATCCAGCTGAGGTGAAATGCCAGGCCGGCGAACACCAGCACCTGGCCCGGGATGGGTCCGACGGCGGCGCGCGCCCACAGGTCCGCGACCGTCGTGAGCGGGTGCGGATGGATGGCGAGCTTGCCGTAGTAGGAGATCGCCTGGATCAGGAAGATCCAGCAGTAGGTGCGCCGCAGCCGCCGGCCGGCGGCGCGCGCCAGGCTCACGTGATAGCGCGGCTCGCAGTAGTCCCTGGCAAGCAGCCGACTCCAGTCCGAGTTCACCGGATACGGCTCGCCGCGCAGCATCGGCGTGAAGAAATCGGTCTCCAGCAGGCGCGCCCGCGCGCGCCAGATGTTGAAGTAGCGGTAGCGGCGCGCCTCGAGCAGCAGGAACATGCAGACGATGAGCCCGACCAGCGCCATGGGCAGAGGCGAGGCGTCGGTGCTCGAGAAGGTCGCCGAGAGCGCGATGCCCGTGGTCACCACCGCCCAGTTGGTGGTGCTGTCGAGGCGGGTGCGCCACACGGTGCTGCGATAGATCTCGGCGCGGTAGAGGTGGGCGATGGCGCCGATCTCGGCGGCGGAAAAGGTCCGCGGCGGCGGCGCATCGGCCGCGGCCTGAGCGCCCTCCCGCCCGCCCGTGCTCATGGCCCGGTGAGCCGCGTCAGCGCCTCGCGATACTTGGCGCTGGTGCGCGCGATGACGTCGGGAGGCAGCTTCGGTCCCGGCGCGCGCTTGTCCCAGTCGAGCGTCTCGAGATAGTCGCGCACGAACTGCTTGTCGAAGCTCGGAGGACTCACGCCGGGGCGGTAGGTATCGGCGGGCCAGAAGCGCGAGGAGTCGGGCGTCAGCACCTCGTCGATGAGCGTGAGAGTCCCGGCGGCGTCGACGCCGAATTCGAATTTGGTGTCGGCGATGATGATGCCGCGCGCGCGGGCGTGCGCCGCGGCAAAGCGGTACAGGGCGAGCGCCGTGTCGCGTACGGCGGCGGCGAGCTGCGCGCCGACGCGCTGCGCCATGGTCTCGAAGCTGATGTTCTCATCGTGCGCACCTGCCTCGGCCTTGGTCGCGGGCGTGAAGATCGGCTGCGGCAGCTGCCCGGCGAGCGGCAGGCCGGCGGGCAGCGTCATGCCGCAGAGCTGGCCGGTCTTCTGATAGTCCTTCCAGCCCGAGCCGATGAGATAGCCGCGCACCACCGCCTCGATCGGCAGCGCCTTGAGGCGCCTGACGATCACCGCGCGCCCCTCGAGCAGCGCGCGCTCGGCCGGATCCCTGACCACGCTCTCGAGGCTGCGGCCGGTGAGATGGTTGGGCACCAGGTGGGCGAGCTTTGCAAACCAGAAATTCGAGATCGCATTCAGCACGCAACCCTTGTCCGGAATCGGATCGGGCAGCACCACGTCGAACGCCGAGAGGCGGTCGGTGGTCACTATGAGCAGCGTCTGCGCATCGACCGCGTAGATGTCGCGCACCTTGCCTTCGTGCAGGCGCTCGAGGCCTGTGAGCTGGGTGCGGTAGACGATGGGCGCCGCCATGCGCTTGGTACTATACGTTGACATGGCGGCGGGCATGAAATGGATCGGCAAGCTGACCGGCGGGCTCATCGGTCTCGCCTTCGGCCCGATCGGCGTCGCGGTGGGCGTGCTGCTCGGCCACCAGTTCGACCAGGCCCAGCAGGAGGACGAGGAGACCGGCGCCCCTCCCGGCGACGTCGCCGCGATCAGCGAGCGCTTCTTCCGCGCCACCTTCCGTGTGATGGGTTACGTCGCCAAGGCCGACGGCCGCGTCTCCGAGCAGGAGATCGCCGCGGCGCGCGCCGTGATGACCGATCTGCGGCTCGGGCCGGCACAGGTGCGCGAGGCGATCGCGCTCTTCACCGCCGGCAAGCAGCCGGACTTCGATCTCGCGGCCGAGCTCGCGGGCTTACGCTCGGCGTGTCGCGGGCGCCCGGACATCCTGCGCATCTTCCTCGAGATCCAGGTGCGCGCCGCGCTCGCCGGCAACAACCTCGACGGGCCGGTGCGCCCGATCATGGGGCGCATCGCCGCCGGGACGCGCATCTCGGGCTTCGAGCTCGCGCAGATCGAGGCGGTGCTGCGCATCCAGCGCGGCGGCTTCTACCAGCAGCGCCCCGGCAACGGCGCCGCCGGCACCGCAGCGAGCCTCGAGGCGCTCGAGCAGGCCTACCGGGTGCTCGAGACGACCGCCGGCGCGAGCGACGCCGAGGTCGTCAAGGCCTACCGGCGACAGCTCAACCGCCACCATCCCGACAAGCTCAAGGCGAACGGGCTGCCGGAATCGATGCTCGGGCACGCCAAGCAGCGTACCCAGCAGATCATCGAGGCATATGAGCTGATTCGCGCGCGGCGCGGGATGCATTAGCAGGCGGTCTTTGCCTGCTACGCCTGCGCGGCGGCCCATTCGCTTATAACTGCCTGCAGCGCGCGCACCCCGTCGGTGAGGGCCGCGGGCCCCGGCTGCAGGATGATGGCCGACTTGATCTCGCGCACGAAGCCGGAGCGCACCGCGGGAATCGTGCTCCAGCCCGGCCGGGCCGCCACCTGCCCGGGGCGGAACTTCTTGCCGCACCAGGAGCCGAGCACGATGTCGGGCGAGCGCCGCACCACCTCGAGCGGATCGGCGATGATGCGGTTGCGCCCGAGGCTCTGGCGCGCGAGCTCGGGAAAGCAGTCCTCGCCGCCGGCAAGGGCGATGAGCTCCGACACCCAGCCTATCCCTGAGATCAGGGGCTCGTCCCACTCCTCGAAATAGACGCGCGGGCGCACAGCAAGCGCCGCCGCCGCGGCGCGCACCGCGGCGAGCCCGCGCTCGAGCTCGGCAAGCAGCGCGGCGGTCTTCGCCTCGCAGCCGATCATCCCGCCGAGCGTACGGATCATCGCCAGGATTCCGGCGACGCTGCGCTGGTTGAAGATGTGCACGTCGAGGCCGGCGCGCACCAGCTCCGCGGCGATGTCGGCCTGCAGGTCGGAGAAGCCCAGCACCAGGTCCGGCGCCAGCCCGGCGATGCGCGCGGTGCGTGCGCTGGTGAAGGCCGACACCCGCGGCTTCTCGCGCCGGGCGCGCGGCGGACGCACGGTGAAGCCGGAGATGCCGACGATGCGCCGCTCCTCGCCGAGGAGATAGAGCGTCTCGGTCGTCTCCTCGGTGAGGCACACGATCCGTTGCGGATATCCTGAATTCGCGCTCACTTGAGGGGCCGCACTGTATCCTTAAGCCATGTGGCAGCGCATCTGGGGCTTCCTCGACCGGCGGCTGTTCGGGCCGGCCTCCCAGCACGCGGGCGTTCTCGGAGCCGCGCTGCGGCTGCTGCGCTACCCCTACGCGGTGCTGCGCGACCTGTCGCGCGGCGAGATCAACCTGCGCGCCATGAGCCTGGTGTACACCACGCTGCTGTCGCTCATTCCGCTGCTGGCCTTCAGCTTTGCGATCCTCAGGTTCTTCGGCGGGCACCGCGACCTGGTGCCGATCGTGTACGAGTTCTTCCGCCCGGTCGGCGAGCCGGCGGCCACCGACCTCACCACGCGCGTGGTGCAGTTCGCCAACCACGCGAGCAACGGCGTCGTCGGCTCGGTGGGGTTCGCGCTGCTCGCCTGGACGCTCATCGGCACCATCAAGAAGGTCGAGGACAGCTTCAACTTCCTGTGGCACGTCGAGCAGCCGCGCAGCTTCGCGCGGCGCCTGGCGGAATACTCGGCGCTGCTGGTGGCGGGACCGGTGCTGCTGGTGGGCTTCGTGGGACTCACCGAGCATGCGCTCTCCAGCGCTCCGATGCAGGAGGTGGCGCGGCTGCCGGTGCTGCAATGGCTGCGCGCCACCGGCATCGCCCTGGCCCCCTATGCCATGGTGAGCGCGTTCTTCACCGCACTCTACATGATGGTGCCCAACACCCGGGTGCAATGGCGTGCGGCGCTCACCGGCGCCGTCGTCGGCGGCGTGGCGTGGGCGGCGGTCGGCAAGGTGTTCACGGCCTTCGTCGTCTATTCGACGCGCCTCACCATCGTCTACGCCGGCTTCGCCTTCGTGGTCGCGGGGCTCCTGTGGACCTATTTCGGCTGGCTGATCCTGCTCGCCGGGGCGCAGCTCTCCTTCTACGTGCAGAACCCGGCATACCTGCGCCTGGGACTGCAGCCGCTGCTGCTCTCGGGCCTCGAGCTCGAGGAGCTGGCGCTGAAGCTTATGTATTTCGTCGGCCGTGCGTACGCCGCGGGCGGGCTGCGCTGGACCGTCAACCGCGTCGCCGCCGAGCTCGGCCTTCCCGGGGTCGCGGTCGCCCGCATGGCGGCGACCCTCGAGCGCGGCGGGCTGCTCATCGTGACCGACGACGACGAGCTCATTCCCGGCCGCGACACCGGCCACATCCGCGTGCAGGAGATCCTCGATCTCGCGCGCAGCCAGCGCAGCGGTCACGTGGCGCCGCGCAACCTCGATATCCCGCCGGTCGACCGGGTGCTGGCGGGCCTCGAGGAAGCCCGCCGCCGCAGCTGCGGCGAGCTCACGCTACGCGAGCTGCTGGAGGAGCCGCCGCGCCCCGCGCTGCAGCTCACTCACCGGCAATCGTCATTTCGCTGACGAGCAGCGAAGGGGTGCGGACGGCGCCGCGCGCATCGGTATCGGAGCCGACGGCGGCGATGTCCAGATACATGCGCTTCAGGTTCCCGGCGATCGTCACCTCGTGTACCGGGTATTGAATCGCGCCGCGCTCGACCCAGAAGCCGCTCGCCCCGCGCGAGTAATCGCCGGTCACGCCGTTCACACCCTGCCCCATCAGCTCGGTCACCAGCAATCCGCTGTCGAGCCGGGCGAGGAAGGCATCAGCGCCCAGCCCGCCGTCGCTCGCCGCCACGATCAGGTTGTGAATCCCGCCGGCGTTGCCGGTGGGCTTCAGTCCCAGCCGCCGCGCCGAGTAGCTGCCGAGGACGTAGCCGTCGAGCACGCCGTCGCGAATGAGCTCGCGATCGCGGGTGACGGCGCCTTCCTGATCGAACGGGCTGCTGGCGAGCCCCTTGGGCAGATGCGGCCGCTCGTGCATCTGCAGAAAGGCGGGGAACACCCGCGAGCCGGCGGCATCGAGCAGGAACGACGACTTGCGGTACTGGCTGGTGCCGCGGATGGCGCCGATGAAATGTCCGACGAGGCCGCGCGCCATGTCGGGCGCGAAGGCGACCGGAGCCTTGCGGGTGGTGAGGCGCCGGGCGCCGAGGCGCGCGAGCGCACGCTCGCCGGCGATGCGTCCGACCCGGGCGGCGTCCTCGAGATCGGCCGGATCGCGCGCAACCGTGTACCAGTGATCGCGCTGCATCTCCCCGCCGTCCTCGGCGATCAGCGAGCAGCTGAGCGAGTGGCTGGTGGAGGAGTAGCCGGCCAGGAATCCGAGGGAGTTGCCGTACACGCCCGTGTGGCGCTGACTGCCGACCGAGCCGCCCTCGGAGTTGCGCACGCGCGCATCGACGGCGAGACCGGCCGCCTCGCAGTCGCGCGC
>DASPOP010000216.1:0-16756 GCA_035625955.1 Steroidobacteraceae bacterium
CCTAGAAACCTCCTTGCGGTGCAAACCTGTTACGAACGCAATGCGCGACGCGTTCGTCCTTTTCCCATGTGCTGCTTGAGCGGCGGCTACCTGATGAACACAGACCGATCTCAACAAACTCTCGGCTTCGGGGCTGCTAACCCCCTGCTCAACAAGCACACGCGCTAAAGGCCTGAACAGCGCCTCTAAGGCACTTATTACAGCCTCGTTGCGGTAGCCGCGTTTTCGATGGCTCCTTGCCATGCGCATCGCCGAATTCATCGGAACCGAAACATTCCCATATCAAGCCTTGCCTAATTCTTCTCTCAGCGACTTCCTCAAAATCTTCCCTACATTCGACTTCGGCAGGTCCTTCTTGAAATACACGTGCTTCGGCACTTTGTAACCCGCAAGAGATTGCCGCATATATTCAATAATGGCCTCCTCCGTGAGCGCCGGGTCCTTGGGCACCACGAAAAGCGCTACCACCTCGCCTGAGCGCTCGTCCGGCTGCGCCACCGCGGCGGCCTCGAGGACCCCGGGATTGGCGGCGGCCACGGCTTCGACCTCGTTCGGATACACGTTGAAGCCCGAGACCAGGATCATGTCTTTCTTGCGGTCCTCGATGAAGACGAAGCCGCGCTCGTCCATGCGGCCGACGTCGCCGGTGCGCAGGTACCCATCGGGCAGCATCACCTTGGCGGTCTCGTCCGGGCGGTTCCAGTAGCCCTTCATCACCTGCGGGCCGCGCACGCAGATCTCGCCGATCTTGCCCACGGGCAGATCCTCGCCGGCGTCGTCCTTGATGGCGATCTCGGTGGAGGGGATCGGGATGCCGATCGAGCCGTTGAAGTCCTCGGAGGGCGGATTGATGCAGGCGGCGGGCGAGGTCTCGGTGAGACCCCAGGCCTGGGAGAGCACGTTGCCGGTCGCTTGCTTCCACTTCGCCGCGACCGTGCCCTGCACCGCCATGCCCCCGCCCAGGGAGATCTTGAGTCCGCTGAAATCGATCTGGTCGAAGCCCGGAGCGTGCAGCATGGCGTTGAAGAGTGTGTTGACGCCCGAGATGAAGTTGCACGGATAGCGCTGCATGTCGGCGATGAGGGACTTCAGGTCGCGCGGATTGATGATGAGCAGGTTCTGCCACCCGAGGCGCGCGAACACCATGCAGTTACAGGAGAGCGCGAAGATGTGATAGAGCGGGATGGCGGTGAGAATTGTGCCGCGATCCGGCAGGCTCTCGCCGATCCAGGCCTGCGCCTGCAGCACGTTGCTGCTCACGTTGCCGTGGGAGAGCATCGCCCCCTTGGCGACGCCGGTGGTGCCGCCCGTGTATTGAAGGAATGCGAGATCCTCGGGACCCAGGTCGACCGGGGCGAGCGGCAGCCGCATTCCCGCCTTCACCGCTCCCTTGAATGAGATCGCGCTCGCGATGTGCCAGGGCTGCACCTGCTTCTTCACGCGCCGCACGACGAAGTTGACGATCGCGGACTTGGGGAAGCTCAGGAAATCGCCGACGGCGGTGACCAGTACGCTCTTCACCTGGGTATGGGGCAGCACCTTCTCCACCACGTGGGCGAAGTTCTCGAGCACCACGATGCCGGTGGCGCCCGCGTCGGTGAGCTGATGCTCGAGCTCCGGGGCGGTGTAGAGCGGGTTGGTGTTGACGACGATGAGCCCGGCGCGCAGCGCCCCGAACATGGCGATCGGATACTGCGGGCAGTTCGGCAGCATGATGGCGATGCGGTCGCCCTTGCGGAAGCCGTTCTGCTGCAGCCAGGCGCCGAAGGCGCGCGAGAGCGTGTCGAGCTCTCCGTAAGTGATCGTCGCGCCCATGAAGAGGTAGGCGGCCCGGTCGGCGTGCCGGGCGCAGGTCTCCTCGAGCAGCTGCTTGAGCGAGCGCAGCTGCGCGGGATTGACTTCCGCGGGCACGTACGGCGGATACGACTTCAGCCAGATCTTGTCCATCAGCCACCCCCGGTCCGGTGTTTCTTATCCAAGAGCGGTTCCAGGTACGGCCACACCGTATCGAGAACCGGCGCTTCCCCGCGGGCATTCGGGTGCATGCCGTCCGGCTGCATCAGTGCCGGATCGAGCGCCACCTTCTCCAGCAGGAAAGGCACCAGCGGCAGATGATATTGGTTTGCAAGCTCCGGGAACACGCGCTCGAATTCGCCCGTGTAGCGCGGCCCGTAGTTGGGCGGAATGCGGATGCCGACCAGCAGCACCCGTGCGCCGGCCGAGCGCGAGAGCTCCACCATCCGCTCGAGGTTGGCGCGCATCTCGCCGACCGGCAGCGCGCGCAGCCCGTCGTTGGCGCCGAGCTCGAGGATCACGAGCCCCGGATGGTGCAGCTCGAGTGCGCGCGGCAACCGCTCCAGGCCCCCGCCGCTCGTCTCGCCGCTTTCGCTGGCGTTGACGACCTGGTATCCGTAACCTTGGGTACGGAGTCGCTGCGCGAGCATTGCGACCCAACCCTCCTGCGGAGCGATTCCATATGCGGCGCTCAGGCTGTCACCGAATACGAGGATCGTGCGGCTCATCGCCGCCTCGGCCCCGAGCGCGATGAGCAGCAACCCTACGCCGAGCGTGACTGCGCCGGCGGCTTTCCACTTCGTTCTCAAGGCCGAAAACCTCTCCAAGCAGGTTAGCAGCCCGGAAGGCGCGCTGACCATTGTCGATTCCGTGTCGCTCGGGATCGCGCGCGGGGAGTCGGTGGCGGTGGCCGGTCCCTCGGGCGCCGGCAAGTCGACGCTGCTCGCGCTCCTCGCCGGCCTCGACACGCCCACCTCGGGCAGGGTGCTCCTCGAAGGGACGGATCTCACGAGCCTCGATGAGGACGGACGCGCCCGCCTGCGCGCGCAGCGCGTCGGCTTTGTGTTCCAGTCCTTTCATCTGATTCCCGCGCTCACCGCGCTCGAGAACGTCATGCTGCCCCTCGAGCTCGCAGGCAGGGCGGATGCGCGCCGCGCGGCGACCGCGACCCTCACCCGCGTGGGGCTCGAGGGGCGCACCGGGCACTACCCGCGCCAGCTCTCGGGCGGCGAGCAGCAGCGTGTCGCCATCGCCCGCGCCTTCGTCACTCGCCCGGCCGTGCTGTTCGCGGACGAGCCCACCGGCAACCTGGACACCGCGACCGGCGCGCGGGTCGGCGAGCTCCTCTTCGAGCTCAACGCCAACGCCCACACGACGCTCGTGCTGGTGACGCACGACCGCGAGCTCGCCGCGCGCTGCGGGCGGATGCTGCGCATGGAAGCCGGGCGCATCGTATGAAGGCGGTGCGGCTCGCACTGCGGACGCTGGCGCGCGAATGGCGCTCGGGCGAGCTCGGCGTGCTGCTGCTCGCGCTCACGGTGGCGGTCGCGGCGCTCACCGGCGTCGGCTTCCTCGTGGGGCGGATCAGCGCCGCCGTGGCCCTGCAGGCGAGCTCGGTGCTCGCGGCCGACATCCGCTTGAGCTCGCCCCGCCCCCTCGGCGACGGCTACTTCGCCGAGGCTACGCGCCGCGGGCTCGGCTCCTCGCGCGGCACTTCGCTCCTCTCGGTGGTCTTCAACGGCGATGCCAGCCAGCTCACCAACGTGACGGCGGTGACGGCGGGCTACCCGCTGCGCGGCCGGCTCCTGGTCGGCGCCGAGCCTTTCGCGGCGGGCACGCCGGCGGGGGGCATCCCGGCACCCGGCGAGGTCTGGCCGGCCTCGAAGCTCCTCGCCGCGGTCGGCGGCAAGGTCGGCTCGCAGCTCACGATCGGCGCGGCGACGTTTCGCGTGACGCGCGTCCTCATCTCGCGGCCCGACCAGGGAGGCACCTTCGCCGAGCTCGCGCCGAGCCTGATCATGAACGCGGCGGACCTGGACTCCACGCGCCTCATCCAGCCCGGCAGCCGCGTGAGCTACCACGGCCTGTTCGCCGGCGAGCGCGCCGCGATCGAGGACTTCAAGGGCTGGCTCACCGCCCACAAGCTGCGCGGCGAGCGGCTGCGCGACATCACCGACGCCAGCCCCCAGGTACGCAACGCGGTCGACCGCGCCGGGCGGTTCCTGAGCCTCGCGAGCCTGGTGAGCGTGCTCCTGTGCGCGATCGCGGTGGCGATGGCCGCGCGGCGCTACGTGCACCGGCACCTCGATACCGTGGCGCTCTTGAAGACCCTCGGCGCGACGCGCGCCTTCACCCTTAGCGTTGCCGTGCTGCAGCTCCTCGCGCTCGCCCTGATTGCGGCGCTCCTGGGTTCTGCGCTCGGCTTTTTGGCGCAGGAGTGGCTGCTGCGCACGATCCGCGGGCTCCTGGCGGTCACCGAGCTGCCGGCCCCGAGCGCCGCGCCGCTCGCCTTGGGTCTGATGACGGCGATCGCAGTGCTCGCGGGCTTTGCGCTGCCGCCGCTCATTCAGCTCGGGCGAGTGCCGGCGCTGCGCGTCCTGAGGCGCGACGTGGGTCCGCCGCCGCCGCTGGTGCTGATGGCCTTCGGCCCCGCGATCGCCGTGGTGGCGCTCCTCATCTACTGGGTGGTGCGGGACGGGCGGCTGTTCCTCTATCTCGGTGCGGGGCTCGCGGTGTTTCTCGCGGCGCTGGCGCTCGCCGGCACGGGGCTCGTGCTGCTTGCCGGCCGCCTGCGCGGGCGCGTGGGAGTGGCGTGGCGCTACGGGGTGGCAAACCTGAGCCGCCGCCGCGCGGAGAGCGTGGTGCAGCTCGTCGCCTTCGGCACCGGGATCATGGTGCTGCTGCTCCTCGGCATCATCCGCGACGACCTGAACAGCGACTGGCGCCGCACGCTGCCGCCGGATCTTCCCAACTACTTCTTCATCAATATCCCGCCCGGCGAGCGCGACACCTTCGTCCGCTTCGTCGAGGCACAGGGCGCACGCACCACGCGCGTGCTGCCGATGATCCGCGGACGGTTGACCGCCATCAACGGAGACGCGATCGAGGAGGGCCGCCGCGGCGGCCGGGCCGATGAGGAAGGCTTTGCGACGCGCGAGCAGAACCTCACCTGGACCACCGACTTAGGAAGCGACAACCGCATCGTCGCCGGACGCTGGTGGACGCCGGAGGATGCCGGCAAGCCTCTCGTGTCGCTCGCGACCGAGTTCCAGGCGGCGCTCGGTGTGACCGTGGGCGACCGGCTGACCTTCGATGTCGGCGGCGAGACCATCGAGGCTACGGTCGCGAGCATCCGCAAGGTGAAGTGGGACAGCTTCCGGCCGAATTTCTTCATCGTGTTCGCGCCGGGCGTGCTGGATCGCGTGGCGGGCACCTACATGACGAGCGCCTACTTCACGCCCGGCACTGCGCGCACGCTCGCCGAGCTCGCGCACCGCTTCCCGAGCGTCTCGATCTTCGATATCGACGAGCTCCTGACCCAGGTGCGCGCCGTGCTCGACAAGGCCGCGATCGCCGTGCAGAGCGTGTTCGTCTTTACGCTGTTCGCCGGCCTCACGGTGCTGCTCGCGGCGGTGCAGTCGAGCCGCGACGAGCGCCGCTACGAGAGCGCGATGCTGCGCACGCTCGGCGCGAGCCGCGGCACGGTGGTGCAGGGGGTGCTGGCCGAGTTCGTGACCTTAGGGTTCCTCTCGGGACTCATCGCCGCGGCCGGCGCCTCGCTCGCCGCTTACTTCCTCACGACGCGCTGGCTCGAGCTGCGCTACGCGTTCGATCTCACGCCGTGGGGAGTCGGCATCGTCGGGGGAGCGTTGCTGGTGGCCGCGGGGGGCTGGCTCGCCACGCGCAGCGTCGTGAATCAGCCGCCGCTCACGACGCTGCGGGCTTAGAGAGCGCTGCTGGACCTGGAGAGCTTCGCGCCGTCAACGCTGCGCGATGCCGATCGTCACCCAGGAATCCGGCTGCGGCTCGAGGCGCATGGTGAGCCCCTCGATGGTCAGGAGGTAATTCCCGGGACCGAAGGCGGAGCTGTTGATCTGGACGCGCAGGTGGCCGTTGGAATCCTTGGCGAGATTGTCGATGACCATCACGCGCCCCTGGTCGAGGCGGTCGATGGTGATGCGGAAATCCTTATAAGGCGAGCGCGACTCGTCGATGCGAAAGTCGACCAGCTGTGCGGCTCCGCCGCCGATCACGATGGCGGGCGTGCCGGAGGCGCCCGAGCGGTTCGGCAGCAGGCGGATGACACGCGTGCTGGTCGCCGCATCGAGCGTGCGATCGGTCACCTGCCGCTGCAGCTCGAGGATCTTGTGGGTCTTGCCCGCACTGCCGGCCGCGACGATCGCGAGCACCAGCGCGAGCACCACGGCGAGGCCGGCGGTGCCGAGGATGGCCGCGGGCTGCTGCCAGATCGGCTTCGGCGCCTCCTGCCAGGGCTCGGGCTTGCCGCTCGCCTCGAGGAGCCGCACGCCTGCGTTCACACGCTCGGGTAATCCCAGCTCATCGAGGAGCTGCGGGTGCTCTTTGCAGTAACGCTCGAAGTCGGTCGCCGCTTTGATCGGGAGCTTGCCCGAGAGATAGCGCTCGACCACCTGATTGCGCGCGATGAAGTCGCGGTCCATCCCCCGCGCCGGAAATCCGGTCGAGGTGGCTGCGGTGGCCGAGCCGGCCGGCGCGGCGGGTGCGACCGGCGGCGGTGCGGGCCTGGCGCTTGCCGCACGCGGTTTCTCCGCGTGAGCCTGCGGCGCAGGTTTCGCCGCGGGCGGACTGCTGCGCGCCGGAGCGTTCGCCGTGGCCTTGGCGGAGGCGGCGGCGGCCGCGCGCGCGTTCGCCCAGCTGGCCAGCGACGGTGCTTCGGCCGGCGGCGGCACGGCGGGTGCGGGGGGCGCCTCCGGCGTCGCCGCCGAGGCCGGTGCGGCTGCGGGGGCGGACGCCGGTTTCTTCGCGATCGGCGTGACGCTCGCGGCCGGTGCCGTCGGCACGACGCGCGGCCTGGCGGGTGCGACCGGGGCCGCGGGAGCGACGGGCTTCGGCGGCTTCACCGCCTCCTGCGGAGGAGCGGCGGCGGCCGCCGCGAGCTTCTGCGCGGCAGCGGTGAGTGAGGCGCGTCTGGCGAGCGGCACCATCGCGGGTGCGGCCGCAGGCCCGGCTTCGGCACTCCTGGTGGCCGGCGGCGCGCTGGCGCTCGCGAGCTTCGGTGCGGGTGCAGACGCGGGCGTGGCGGGGGCGGCGGTGGACCTGGCGGAGGGCCCGGAATCGGGCAGCAGAGTCAGCTCGTCCTCCGCGAGGGCGGCGCGCAGGCTCGGGCCATGACCGGCGGGCGATGCCGGGGGCGGCGGCGCCGATAGCATCTTGTCGACCTCGTGGGCGCTCTCGAGCGTGAGCGGAGCGTCCGGATCGATATCCTCGAGGACCTGCGGAGCCTCGGGTGTGTCGGCTTCGGCGACTCCGGGGATCGTCGGCTCGTCATCCGCGAGCAGAAACTCCGGCTTCAGCAGCGTCTGAGTCGACTCGGTGTCGGCCTTGGCGGGTGTCTGCCCGGCGGCCTCGGAGCCGGAGTGCGCCTTCGCGGCGGACGCGGCACCGTCGGCCGGATCCTCGACCGGCAACTCAGGCAAGGGTTCCACGGGCGGGGTGGACGCAGCTTCCATAGGTGGACATATCTTTACAATGCCGTCTGGCGGCGGCGTCGGGGTGGCTCACAGATCGGGGACGGCCGGCCCACTTCGTGACGCAGGTCTCACTCGGCTCAGCCCGCGCGGGGCCCTGCGACGCCCGTCACCGGCTCTTCAGGTGGTCGAGCCCGAGAGGAAGTACTCGATCTTGTCGCGATAGGTTCGCGACAGCTTCAGCTCGTGCCCACCCTCGAGCGTGAGGAAGTACTCGCCGTTCATGTGGGCGCGCAGGCTCTTCACGAGGCGCAGGTTGACGATGGTCGAGCGGTGCACGCGCTGGAAGAGCTTGGGATCGAGGAGCTCCTCGAGGTCCTTCATGGTGCCGCGCAGGATGTGGGTCTCGCCGGCGGCGTGGATGCACATGTAATCGCCGGCCGCATCGACCCACTGGATGCTGGCCACCGGGACGCGCACCGTCTCGCGCCCCTGGCGGATCGGCAGTACCTCGGGGCGCCCGCCGCTCAAGGCCTTGCGGCCGTGCTCGAGCAGCTCGTCGAGCGCGAGCTGTCCGCAGCCGGTGATCTCCGCGATGATCTGCATGAGGCGGTCGCGCTGCGCCGCGGCACTGCGCGCCCGCAGGTGCTCGCGCACCCGCTCCACCGCCTCGGCGAAGCGCTGCTCGTCGATGGGCTTCAGCAGATAGTCGATCGCCCGCGCCTCGAAGGCCTGGATCGCGTACTGGTCGTAGGCGGTGACGAACACCACGAGCGGGAACGACTCCTGCGGCAGATGGGCCAGCACCTCGAAGCCCGACATCCCCGGCATCTGGATGTCGAGGAACACGAGGTCCGGCTTGTACTGCTGGATGGCGGCGAGCGCCTCGCGCCCGTTGGCGCACTGAGCCACGATCTCGAAGTCCGCCAGCTCGCGCGCGCGGATCTCGATGCCGCGCCGTGACAGCACCTCGTCGTCGACGATGATCGTGCGAACCTTCATGCGTGAATGCCTCCCGAACGCCGCGCGGCCAGCGCCCGCTGCGCCGCCCGCTCCTCAGGCGGTGCCGTCTCGAGCGGCAGCGCCAAGTCGACCCTGAGTCCCGGATGACAGTTGATCGCCGCGAAGCGGCAATTCTCGCCGTACAGCACCTTGAGCCGCTCGCGCGTATTGGCAAGTCCCACGCCGCGGCGGTCGCTCGGCGGCGGGCCGTCGGGCAGCCCCGGGCCGTCGTCGATCACCGAGAGCTCGAGCAGCCCCTCGCGCGTGCGCCCCTCGATGCGCACCATCCCGCCCTGCTCGCGCGCCGAGACCGCGTATTTCAGGGAGTTCTCGAGCAGCGGTTGCAGCAGCAGGCTCGGCACCAGCGCATCGAGCGCCTCCTCCTCGATCGCGTACTCGAGCCTGAGGCGCTCGCCGAAGCGCAGCCGCTCGGTGCCGAGGTAGAGGTCGAGGGCCTCGATCTCCTGGCGCAGCGTCACCTTCTTCATGGGATCCTGGTCGAGGGTGTAGCGCAGGAACTCCGACAGCCGCGCGACCGCGTGGTTCGCCTTGCGGTTCTGGTTGTCGAGGATCAGCGTCGAGATGGCGTTCAGCGTATTGAAGAGGAAGTGGGGATTGAGCTGGTAGCGCAGCATCTTCAGCTGCGCCTCCTGCGCCAGCGCTACCGCCTTGAGCATCGCCTCCTCCTGCTGGCGCTTGGACTCGTAGAACTTGATGCCGAAGTAGAGCCCGCTCCAGCACAGCAGCAGATAGGCGGTCGACAACGCCCCGCCGAAGAGCTCGAAGATCTCCTTGACCTGCCAGTCCGGCTCGACGAACTTGATGTAGGCGAGATTGATCACGAGGCGCAGGACCAGGGCGGTGACGTAGCAGGTGAGCAGTACGCCGACGATGATGGTGCGCGGCGCCTCGCCCCACAGCCGCCGGTAGATGTAGCGCATGGGGCTGGAGAGGACGAAGCCCGCGATGGTCACGACCAGCCACATCCGCGCGTAGCTGGCGGAATTGGGATAAAAGAGCGCGCCGACGTACTGCGTGATGCCGTAGGCGGCCCAACCGGCCGCATGCAACGTCCAGAAGAGGACGTTGCGGTTCTTACGGAATTGCTCGAGCGTCGGCATCTTCATAGGGCGCCGCCCCGGAGGGAGCCTGACGCGCGCCTTCGGGTCGTCGGGCAAGCTTAGGGCATATGGCGTGCCGCGCGTCGCATCCCCGGACGCGCACGGACCTCGCTTCGTCGCAGGAGAGCTTCAGGCGCAGGGCGCGCCGGGCGTTCGGGCGTGAGTCTCTAAGAAACTGAATTTATTCGTTATTTTCAAGCGCCGGGAAGAGCCCGGTCGAGCGCGACTCCGGGACCGTCGCGATGGCCTCCAGCGCCACGGTCTTCGCGAGCGCCGCTCCCTGCGCATAGTCGAGGCCGATCGCGGTCAGGTACTGGAGCGAGGCGTGCGAGTCGGCCTTCTTGGCCGAGCAGTGAATGCCGAGCACCTTGGCCGCCTGAACGGTGGCGACCACCACGGCCTGCGAGAGCTTGTCGCGCAGCGCTGCGGCGGTGAGCCGCGCGTCGAGCTTCAGCATCCGCAGCGCCTTCGAGCGCAGCAGCGGCAGTACCTGGGAGTCGAATGAGAAGTCGTCGATGGCGACCCAGGCGCCGAGCTTCTCGCACTGGGAGAAGAAGCGCTCGACCTTGGCGCGCTGCTGCGCGCACAGCGACTCCGCGATCTCAAAACCAAGCGTCTCGCCGGCGATGCCGTGGGTATTGAGCGCGGCGCCGACCTTCGTGAGGAAGCGCTCGTCCTCGAGCGTCGCGACCGACAGGTTCACCGTGAAGCTGGTCGGAACGCCGTTCCACTGGGCGCGATTGCCGGCGAGCCAGCCGAGCAGCTGCTGCAGCGTCTGCTCATCGAGCGTAGCGGCATCGCGCGCCGCGGCGGACGCGCGCGGCAGCACCTGGAAGCGCCGGGTCTGACCGCCGGCGCGCAGCTTCGCAAAGGGAAGGAGGTCGAGCGGCGGGCTCGCCGCGGCGGCCGGCGCTGCTGTCACCACGGGAGGCGCTGCAGCGGGGGCAGGAGCAACGACCGGGACTGCGACCGGAACGGCAACGGCCACCGGGGCGGGAGCTGCGGCCGCGACCGGAGCGGGTGCCGCCGGAGCAGGCGCCGGAGCAGGCGCCGGAGTCGGAGCGGGCGCGCGGGCCGCGGGTGCGGATCGCGGGGCTGCGGGAGCCGGGCGCACCGGAGTGGGCATGCGGACCGCGGGCGCGGTGCGCACGGGCGGCACGATGCGCGCGGGAGCCACACGCGTCGGCTGCGCAGCGGGCTTCGCCGGCGGCGGAGCGCTGCATGCCTGAGGGGCCGGTGCGGCCTTGGCGGGCGCTCCGGAGCGCGCCGGCACCTGGACCGGCTCGGCGTCGAAGAGCACGACGACGTCGTCGCTGTGGTCGAGAGTGAGCCGCGAGTGAGCGGGCACGGGCTCGAACGGATTGCGCACGCCCCCCAACGCCGGGCGGGGCGCTGCCGCGTTACCGGCCGCGGGGGCCGCGGCTGGGGCTGCCTTGCCTGGGGGCGCGGCGGCGGGCGCCGGTGCCTTGCCTTTGGCGGCTGCCGCGGCAGCTGCGGGAACGGTGGGAGCGGCGGGAGCGCGCACCACCGGTGCCTTGGCGGGCGGCGTCGGCAGCGGGCGGGGGCCCCGGGTCGGCGCGACCTCGGCGGCCTTGGTCGCCGCGTGGAGCTTCTTCGCCACGGCGCTCGGATTCTGGGCCGGCCGCACGACGGGCGGCTCGGCGAGGAACTCGAGCTTCAGCATCCCCGAGTCGGCGACGGCACTGTCCTCCGTCGCGGGCGCAGGCGCGGCGGGCCTGGCCGCGCCGTTCGCCTTCGGCGGCGCGGCGGCCGGCTGGGCAGAGGCCGCAGGCGAGAGCTCGTCGGGCACGAGCTCGAGCTCGAGGATGTGGGCAATCTCCTCGGCGCTGATGATGGTCTCGGAGAGCGGATCGTCTGCTTCGGGCTTCGCGGCCGGTGCGGCCGGCATGCCGACCTCGACGTCGATCTCCGTGACCAGTGCCAGCTCGGCTTCGGCGGCGGAGGCTTCGACGGGCTCGACAGCTTCCGCGGTTTCCGGAGCTTCGGCAGCTTCGGGAGCCTCCGGGGCTTCCGCGACTTCCTCGGGCTCGGAAGCATCGTCAGCCTGGATGATCGGCAGGGCGGCCCCGAGCGACCCGTTCGGCTTCAGCAGCACCGCGAGGCGCTGCATGATCGTTCGCACCGGAGCTGCGGTCATGCGCTCGAGCGTGTCGTCGCCGACGGACTTGCTGTCGGCGAGGATCATGGCGACGCCGACCAGGTTTCCCATGGGGGCGCGCACCGGCAGGAACACGGCGAGGCGCCCGTCCTCGAGGCCGGTCTCGTGACAGGGGAGCGAGGGGTCGGCGGCGAGGGTGTCGAGAGCCTCGAGCACCAGCATGTGCTCATCGGGTCCGAGCGCGCCTTCGCTCAGCCACAGGACGTTCGCTTCGTGATCGCACAGGGAGACCGACTGCAGGCGGCGCGTCGGCAGGACCTCGCGCAGCTGCTGGCCCAGCGACTCGACGGTCGCAGGCCCGGCTGGCGGCAGTGCCGGTGTCGGCGGCGCGGCGGCGGACTTGGCAGCCGCGCGCGCGGCCCTGAATTTCTGCAGCAAAGGTTGTTCCCGGTATTGACTGAAACACCGAGCGTGCGCCGTTCAAGCGCAGCGCTTTCCCTCGAGTGCGAGCGTGGCAGCACGAGGCCGGCGCTGCCGTGATTTCCTTCGCGTTCTGTTCGATTCCGTTCGCAAAAAGGCGACAGCGTGCGCCGCTCCCATTTGTCATATTGAGAGAGGCGCTGCGGCACAGCTGAAAGTGTGCATGCGTCGCACCAGGACGGCGGCTGCCCGGGCGCCGCAGAGCCGGAGTGCGGCGCGCCGCTGAGACTTCAGTGCGGGTTGCCGAGGAAGTCGCGCTTGCCGAGCTCGACGCCGTTGTGGCGCAGGATCGCGTAGGCCGTCGTCACGTGGAAGAACACGTTCGGGATCGCCCAGTGCTGCAGGAATTCGAGTCCCTTGAACTCGAGCGTGCCGCGATCGCGTGTCGGCACCTTGATGTCGCGCGTCTCCGCTCCCTCGAGCGCGCTCGGCGGCACGCCCTTCAGGTAATCGATGGTGCGCGCGATGCGCGCGTGCAGCTCCTCGAAGCTCGCCTCGGTGTCGGGAAAGCGCGGCGGCTCCTGCCCGGCGAGCCGCGCGACGGAGTTCTTCGCCAGATCGCACGCGAGCTGCACCTGCCGGGTGAGGGTGAACATGTCGGGCGCGAGCCGCGAGCCGAGCAGCACCGCGGGCTCGAACTTGCGCTGCGTGGCATGCGCCTGGCCCTTCTCGAGAAACGCCGAGAGATTGCCGAGCATGCGAGTGAAGACATCCACCGACATGGCGTGCATCGAGATCTTCATAGGCTCCCTTTCGAGTCGTCCGAGGCGCGGGGCCGCAAATTCTAGCCTCGCGGGGGCTGGCGCGCGTGCCTCTCGGGTGAAACAATAGCCCAACTTCCAAACTGGATTGAGGCCGCCATGAGCCTGATCTGGACGCCTGCACAACTCGCGATGCTGGCCAAAGTCGTCGATCTCAATGGCTTCTCGGCCGCGGCGCGGGCCCTCGGCGTGCCCAAGGCGGCCGTGAGCCGCGCGGTCGCGGACCTCGAGAAGACCCTCGGTGTGCGCGTGCTCGAGCGCACGACGCGGCGTATCGCGCTCACCTCGGCGGGCCGCCTCGTCTACCCGCACGCACGCCGAGTCGGCGAGGAAGTCGACCTGGCGCGCAGCGCGATCGCGCGGCTCGTCACTCCCGAAGGACGGCCGCTGCGGGTGGTGGCGGATCCGACCTACGGGCGCGTGCTGCTCTCGCCGCTCGTGCCGCGTTTTCTCGAGGCCTTCGCGCACGTGCCGCTCGAAGTCGCGCTCGATGCGCAGCAGCTCGCCGCCGGCGGCTGGGACGTCGCGATCCGCACCCGCCCGCCCGCCGAGGGCGCATTCACGCAGCGCCTGCTCGGCGCGCCCCCGGCGCTGCTGTGCGCGACGCCCGCGTACCTGCAGCAGCGCGGCGTTCCCGCCCGCCCCGACGACCTGCGCCAGCACGATGTCCTCACTCCGGAGCTCGCGGGTCAGCCCGAGTTTCGCCTGACGCTCACGCGCGGCGCGCAGCGCGCCGAGGTGCCGCTCGTGCCGAAGCTCGCGGTCGACGACCCCGCGGTGCTGCACGCCGCCACCGCCGCCGGGCTCGGCGTGGGGTTGCTCCCCGAGTTCCTCTGCCGCCAGGGGCTCGCGACCGCGCGCCTGAAGACGGTGCTGCCGGACTGGACGGTGCCGCCCGCGGATGCTCTCTACGCGCTCTATCCCGCGGCGCTGGAGTCCGACCCGCGGGTTCAGCAGTTCGTCGACTTCCTGGCCGCGAACATCGTTCCGGCGCTCGCCGCGCCCGCTGCCGCCCGCGCCTGAAGACCAAGGTACACTGAAAGCCTTTCCGGCTGAGGAAAGCGCCGGCCGCCCATCCACGGCCGGCCGTCAGACGAGGGACCCGACCATGTACCGTGCACCACTCAGGGAAATGCGCTTCGTGCTCGAGGAGCTGCTGCGGGCGGGCACGCTCAGCGAATGTCCGCACTTCGCGGAATACTCCGATGAGCTCGGCCGCTCGGTGCTCGAGGAAGCGGCGCGCTTCGCCGAGGACGTGCTCGATCCCCTGAACCGCACCGGCGATACCGAGGGTGCGCGCTGGACCCCCGAGGGAGTCGTCGCCGCGCCGGGTTTCCGCGCCGCCTATCAGCAGTTCGTCGCGGGCGGCTGGCCGGCGCTCGGGGCGGAGCCCGAGTACGGTGGCCAGGCCGTGCCGCGGGTACTGGTGAGCGCGGTCGGGGAGTTCTGGGGCTCGGCCAATCTCGCCTTCAAGCTTGGACCGATGCTGACCCACGGCGCGGTGCATGCGCTCGAGCTCACGGGATCTGCGGCGCAGAAGGCCAAATACCTGCCGAAGATGGTGAGCGGCGAATGGACCGGCACCATGGTGCTCACCGAGCCCCAGGCCGGCTCGGATCTCGGCCAGGTGCGCACCCGCGCCGTGCCCGAGGGCGATCATTACCGCGTCTTCGGCCAGAAGATCTTCATCACCTGGGGCGATCACGATCTCACCGCCAACACCATCCACATGGTGCTCGGCCGCATCGAGGGGGCGCCGTCCGGGGTCAAGGGCATCTCGCTCTTCATCGTGCCGAAGGTGCTGGTCAACGCCGACGGCTCGCTCGGCGAGCGCAACGACGTGCGCTGCCTCTCGATCGAGCACAAGCTCGGGATTCACGCGAGCCCCACCTGCGTGCTCGCCTTCGGCGAGAAGGCGGGGGCCGTCGGCTACCTGATCGGTGAGCCGGGCCGCGGGCTCGAGTACATGTTCATCATGATGAACAGCGCGCGGCTCTCGGTCGGGAGCGAGGGCTACGCGGTCGGCGAGCGCGCCCTGCAGCGCGCCGCCGAGTGGGCCCGTACCCGCGTGCAGGGCCGTCCGCCCGGCGCCGAGCGCGGCAGCAACGCCACCATCATTCAGCACCCGGACGTGAGGCGCATGCTGCTCACGATGAAGTCGCAGACCGAGGCCTCGCGTGCCCTGACCCTCTACACTGCGATGCAGTTCGATCTCGCGGCCGCCAGCCCCGACCCCGCAGTGCGCGCCGCCGCACAGGCGCGCGGGGAGCTCCTGACGCCGATCGTCAAGGGCTGGTGCACCGAGATCGGCAACGAGGTCGCCGGCATCGGCGTGCAGGTGCACGGCGGCATGGGTTTCATCGAGGAGACGGGCGCCGCGCAGTACGTGCGCGACGTGCGCATTACCACGATCTACGAAGGCACCACCGGCATCCAGTCGAACGATCTGATCGGCCGCAAGATTGCCCGCGATCGCGGCGCGGCTATAACCGCGCTCCTCGCCGAAATGGCGCGCGAGCTCGAGGGCCTGTCCGCCGTCGAGGAGCTGGTCGACGGCACCTGCCGCGCTGCGCTCGAAGCGGTCGGGCAGCTGCGGCGCGCCACCGAGGCGCTCGGCAAGGCGCTCGCGACGCGTCCCGAGATCGCGCTCAGTGTCTCGGTGCCGTATCTCAAACTCTGCGGCTACGTCGCGGGCGGCTGGCTGCTCGCGAAGTCGGCGGCGATCGCCGCTTCCAAGGCGGATGGCGCCGATCGGGCGTTCTACGAAGCGAAGGTTCACACCGCGGCGTTCTACGCCGCGCAGGTCTTGCCGATCGCAGCTGCGCTCGCACGCGTCGTCGAGCGGGGCGGACCGAGCGTCGTGGAAACGGACGCGGCACTCATCTAGGCCGCATGAACCGGCGCGAGCTGCTCGCGGGAGGGATGAAGACGATGGCGCTCGCGGCGCTCGCTTCACGCGCTCGGGGTGCGGCGGAGGCGCCGATCGTCAGGCGCATCCCCTCGAGCGGCGAGGAGCTCCCGGTTGTCGGACTTGGCACTTCGAGAACGTTCGAGGTCGGCGCATCGAGCACCGAGCGCGCTTCGCTCGAGGAGGTGCTCGAGGCGTTCTTCGCCCAGGGTGGCCGCCTCATCGACACCTCGCCCATGTACTCGAGCGCCGAGGAGGTACTCGGCGCTCTCATGACGCCGCCGATGCATGCCCGGGCCTTTCTGGCCACCAAGGTGTGGACGCGGGGACAGCGCTCCGGGATCGAGCAGATGACCCATTCGGCGCAACTCCTCAAGACACAGCGGCTCGATCTCATCCAGGTGCATAACCTCCTCGATCTCAGCACGCAGCTCAAGACGCTGCGCAGCTGGAAGGACGAGGGGCGTGTCCGCTACATCGGCGTCACGCACTACACCGTGAGCGCGCAGCCCGAGCTCGCGCGGGTACTCGAGCGCGAGCGGCTCGATTTCGTGCAGTTCAACTACTCCCCCGTAACGCGCGATGCGGAGTCGCGCCTCCTGCCCCTCGCCCAGGAGCGCGGCGTTGCGGTACTCGTCAACCGACCCTTCGAGGACGGGGCGCTCTTTGAGCGCGTGCGCGGCAAGCCCCTGCCCGGGTGGGCGGGCGAGATCGATGCGGCGAGCTGGGGCCAGCTCGCACTCAAATACATCGCCGCCAACCCCGCGGTGACCTGCATCATTCCGGCGACCGCGAAGGTTGCGCATCTCAACGATAATCTCGCCGGTGGCCGCGGCCGGCTGCCCGATATGCATCAGCGCGAGCAGATCGCCAAAGCCTTTGCCTGAGAGAGCATCGGTCGCAAT
>DASPOP010000217.1:0-9720 GCA_035625955.1 Steroidobacteraceae bacterium
TCGTACTGCGGGCCCCACTGGCACTGGATTCGATCAGTATCGCGGCAGTGGCAGGCGTCTTCACGCTGCTCGACATGCTCGCGAGCGGCATCCGGCGCCGCGGCGCAGCCCACGCCTGGCATGACTCGCGCAGCTAACCGCCGATCCAGCGTATCTCGGGAGGCTTGCGGGGCACGGCTGGCGGCACCGCCTGCGGATGACCCACGATGATCGGCGCCACCGGGAGGTAGGCCGGCGGAACACCGAGCACCGCCTTGCCCGCTGCGGTCCCGAGCCAGCTTTGCGCAAAGCCGATCCAGCAGCTGCCGAGACCCTCCGCGCAGGCCGCCAGCATCAGGTTCTCGGCGGCGAGCGTGCAGTTCTCCACCGCCCACTGGTCGGCCGTCACGCTCGAGATCACGATCAGCGCGGGCGCGTGGTAGAAGATGTTGAACTGCGGATCGCGCAGCAGCTGCGCGTAGCGCTCCAGGGAGACTCCATGCGCGGAGACCGCGCGCGGCGGCGTCGAAAGCAGGTGAGCCTTTGACTCGGCTGATATACGGGTCAGTACGGCCGGATCCTGGATCACGGTGAAGGACCAGGGCTGCTCATTCACGGCGCTCGGCGCCTGAATCGCCGCATCGATCAGCCGCAGGAGCACTGCGCGGTCGACCGGCTCCGGGGTGAAGGCACGCACGGCGCGCCGCGAGCGAATGGCCTGCTGCAGATCCATGAGCGGACTCTCCTGGCGATCGCAGCGAGCATCAGCCGCGGTCATGAGTCGAACAATATGTAGTAGTACCCACGCACCGCGCCGGGCCGGCTTGGTAGAGCTACCTATGGTTCGCGCGATCGCCGGCCGGCATCCTCGCCTTACCCGCATGGATTATCTGCAGCGACTGTCGGCTGAATGGTACGAATACCAGGGCTATTTCGTGCACACGGATCTGTGGGTCGGCCTCGAGAGCGACGGCAGCTACGAGTGCGAGCTCGATGTCGTCGCCTTCCATCCCCTGCGGCGGCAGCTCGTGCACCTCGAGCCGAGCTTCGATCTCCTGAGCTGGCAGGAGCGGGAACGGCATTTCGCGCCGAAGTTCGCGGCCGGCAGGAAATACCTGCACCGCCTGTTCGGCACCGAGGAGCAGGTGCATCTGGAGCAGATCGCACTGATCGTGGCGGACGAGGAGACGCCGCGCACGATCTGCGGGGCGCGGTTGTTGCGGCTGTCGGACTTCATGGCGGCGATGCTCGAGGCGCTCAGCACCTTCGACATGGCAGAAGCCGTCGTGCCCGAGCAATGGCCGCTGGTGCGCACGCTGCAGTTCGTCGCCGCGTACCGTGGGCGGTTGGCGCCGCTGTCGGCGCGCAGCGCGCCGCCGCCAGCCTGACGGAAGGCTGCGGGAGCCAGGATGTCCCCCGAGATCGCCCAGCCCGGTGATGCGCTGATCGTCGTCGACGTGCAGAACGATTTCCTGCCCGGGGGCGCCCTCGCCGTGCCACACGGAGACGAGGTGATCGCGCCTCTCAACGGCTACCTGCGCCAATTCGAGCAGCGGCATCTGCCGGTGTTCATGACGCGCGACTGGCACCCCCGTCTGCATTGCTCGTTCCGTGACCAGGGCGGCCCCTGGCCACCGCACTGCGTGGCCGGCACTCGCGGCGCTGAGTTTGCGCCCGGACTGCGCGTTCCCGATGACGCGCACGTTGTTTCCAAGGCGACCGGACTCGAGCCGGACGCCTACTCGGGCTTTCAGGGCACCGATCTCGCCGCGCAGCTGCGGGCACTCGGCATCAGGCGCGTAGTGGCCGGCGGTTTGGCTACCGACTATTGTGTGCGGGCCACGGTCCTCGATGCGCTCGCCGCGGGCTTTGGCGCGGTCGTGCTCGCCGACGCCGTGCGCGCGGTGGAGCTGCACCCGGGAGATGGGAGTCAGGCGCTCGCGGAAATGAGAGCGCACGGCGCGCAGATCGTCTGACGCGTGGCTCGCGGGAACGCGGCGTGCGTGCCATGATAGCCGCCCCAAAAAGAAGGCTCACGAGGTGATCCATGGACAAGCGGCGATCCGTCTTCCTGCTCGCGTGCGTCGCCTCCCTGCCGGCGATGGCCGCGTTACAGATGGGTGACAAGGCGCCCGAGTTCACAGCACAGGCTTCTCTGGCCGGCAAGCCGTTCACCTTCTCGCTGAAGGACGCGCTCGCGAAGGGACCGGTGGTCGTCTACTTCTATCCCTCCGCCTACACCTCGGGCTGCGACCTGCAGGCTCATACCTTTGCGGTCAACAAGGACAAGTTCACCGCGGCCGGAGCGACCATCATCGGCGTGTCGCTCGACAGCATTCAGCGCCTCAACGACTTTTCGGCCGACCCCAATTACTGCGCCGGGAAGTTTGCCACCGCCTCGGACGCCGACGGCAGCATCGCCAAGTCCTACAACCTGAAGGTGCAGGAGGGTCCCGCCGGACTGAAGGACGTCCGCGGTGTGGAGATTGGACATGCCTTCGTCGAGCGTACGACCTTCGTCGTGACCGCGGCCGGCAGAATCGCCGCGACCATCACGGGCGTCGCGCCTGACAAGAATGTCGACCAGGCTCTGGATGCGGTCGAGCACTTGAGCAAGTCGAAACCCGGCGGCTGAGGACCCACGCCGCGGAGTGAACTGCGCTGCAAGCCGGCGCGTGCGCGTCCCTGAGGTCACTACGCGCACGCGCCGGAATCCTCGCCGCCGCAGAGCGCGGCGCGGGGAATGCAGTTACGCAGCCGCCGACGAGATCGGCACCACGCGCGCCTCATTCGCGCTCTTGGTGGCGACGATCTTCAGCAGTCCGTTGTGCAGCGAGGCTGACACCGACTGAGGATCGATGACCTTGGGCAGGTCCACCAGCCGGTACACGTCGTTGCTGCGGAACTCGGACCAGTACAGTTTCCCGCCTCCCTTCCTGGCTTTGGACGTGGCATGTACGATCAGCTCATTCGCAGTCGCCGTCACTGAGATCTCGGCGGCCTCGAACCCGGGCAAAGCGACGCTCAGACTGAATGTCCGCTCGTCCTCGGTGAGCTCCGTGGCCGGCCAGCAGATCTCACGTTCCGCCGTCAGCCAGTCATCGATGGCATGACCCTCGGCAAAGCCTCGCCCCGAAGACAGATCGAATGCCCGCGCGCGAATGCGCTCGACTATCTGCTCAATCTCCTTGAAAACCGGAAGAGTTGATTTCTTGCCGGGATCCAAGACCTTTTGGACCTTGATTTCCGCCATAAATCACCTCTGAAGCTACCTCCTCGCAAGCAAGGTAGCGCGCGGGAGCGCAGGCACAATCAGTAGAGGTACGCACCCGCACGCCGGGCCGGCAAGCCCTGTTTTTCTACCTAAGCCGCTGCGTCCTTTGCGCATGTGAAGGGCAGCCGCGTGCTGCTGAAATGAGCCTGGCGTGAGATGAGCCCCGTGTGAGATAGGGAGAGCGAGGAGAGCGAAATGAACGCAGTAGTACCCGTAGGACGTCCGGAGATCGGACACTGGTATCTGCACCAGGACAAGGGCGAGATGTTCCTCGTCACCGGCTACGATGACGGCGCACGCACTATCGAGATTCAGAACTTCGACGGCGACGTGGATGAGATCGAGGCGGCGACCTGGAGCACAATGCCGATCGAGCGTGCGGAACAGCCCGAAGACTGGACCGGGCCTCTCGATGACGTCGAGGTCGATGACCTCGGGGTCTCGGAGACGGACATGAGCGCGGCCGACTGGGCCGAGCCCCTGCAGTCATTTGAGCCGCAGAAGGAAGCCTGGGAGGACGAGACGCCGGACGAGGAACGGGATCCGGAGGGCGAGGGAACGATGGACGAAGAACTGTCGATAGACCGCCCGGATTCCCTGAACTGACCCCCGCCGGCGTCGCGGCGCCGCGACCGCTCAACCAGTCGCCCCTTCAAGCCGCGCTCGCGGTGGCGCCTGGCCGCACAATGGACGCGCGTTCCGCCGTCGCGACGAAAGGAATATATTCGCGCCAACGCGAGCCTCGAGTGCAGGTGCGGTCATGCGGTATCGACTCGACATCAATGGCACCGTTCGGCAAGTGGACGTTCCGCCCGAGATGCCGCTGCTGTGGGTGCTGCGCGGGGAGCTCGGGCTGGTCGGCGCCAAGTACGGCTGCGGCGTGGGGCTCTGCGGTGCCTGCACCGTTCACGTCGACGGCGCCGCGCAACGCTCCTGCCAGCTTCCCGTGAGCCGCGTCGGGGCGGCCAGGGTCCACACCATCGAGCACATCGGCAGCACCGCGATCGGCGAGCGCCTGCAGCAGGCGTGGCTCAAGATCGACGTCATGCAGTGCGGCTACTGCCAGGCCGGACAGATCATGTCGGCTTGTGCCCTGCTCGGGCGGATCGCGCAGCCCAACGATGCCGAGATCAATGCGGCCATGGCGGGCAACATCTGCCGCTGTGGCTGCTACAACCGCATCCGCAGCGCGATCCGGATTGCTGCCGGCATGGCAGAGGAGGGCGGCCATGTCGCATGAGCAGCTGCGCACCGGCCTCGACCGGCGAACGGTACTCAAGGCGACGCTGCTGGCAGGCGGCGGACTCGCGCTCGATGTGCTGATCCCGCTCCCGAGCGCCCTCGCCGCCACGGACAAAGAGGCCGCCGGGACGGCTCAGCTGTCGGCCTTCGTGTCCATCGCGCCCGATGGGACCGTCACCATCATGTCGAAGAACCCAGAGATCGGGCAGGGCATCAAGACCTCGCTCCCCATGATCGTCGCGGATGAGCTCGATTGCGATTGGAGTCAGGTGCGCATCGCCCAGGCCGACCTTGATCAAAAGCGCTATGGCGAGCAGTACGCCGGCGGCAGCACCGCGACTCCCAGGGACTGGATGCCGATGCGTCAGACCGGCGCCGCAGCGCGCGCCATGCTCGTGCAGGCGGCGGCGCTCAAGTGGCACGTGGATGCGGGTCAGTTGACTACGGCCAGAGGACGCATCTACCACGCCGGCAGCGGACGCTCCGTCGGCTACGGCGAAGTCGCATCCGCCGCGGCGGCGGTGCCGCCGCCGGATTTGAGCGCGGTGCCATTGAAACGCCCCGAGCAGTTCACGATCATCGGCCGGCGGGTCGTCGGCATCGACAGCGCAAGGATCGTCAAGGGCCAGCCGATCTTCGGTGTCGACACGCGACTTCCCGGGATGCTCTACGCGGTGTACGAAGTGGCGCCCGCGCACGGCGGCCGGCTCGTCAAAGCCGACATCGAGGCGGCGCAGCAATCACCCGGCGTCAGACATGTCGTGCCGATCGTCGGCAACGGCGATGCCGACTCAGGGTTGGCGGATGGCGTGGCGATCGTGGCCAGCAACTGGTGGCTCGCCAACGAGGCGCGCGCCAGGCTCAAGGTCGACTGGGACCTGAGCGCGTCGCTTGGTCACAGCTCCTCCGTGTACCAGGCCCAGGCGGATGCCGCGATGGCAGCCGGCGCGGGCGCGGATCTGCGGGTCGATGGCGATCCGACGGCAAAGCTCGCCGCCGCGGCCAAACGCGTCGCGGCGCGCTACGACTACCCGTTCATTGCGCACGCGCCGATGGAGCCGCAGAACTGCACCGCCCGCTACACGGACGGCAAAGTCGAGATCTGGGCGCCGAGTCAGACGCCGCAGCGCGGCCTCGATCAGCTGAAGAAGGTATTCGGCCTCGAGCCCGAGGCGGTGAAGCTGCATCTGACGCGCGCCGGCGGGGGCTTCGGGCGCCGCCTCATGAACGATTACCTGGTGCAGGTCGTGGCCATCGCCAAGGCGATTCCCGGCGTGCCGATCCAGCTCATGTGGTCGCGCCAGGATGACATCCGCCGCGATTACTACCGTCCCGGCGGCTGGCACAGCTTCGAGGCGGGAATCAGTGCCAGGGGCGAGCTCATCGCCTTCAGCGATCACTTCGTGACCTTCGGCGACGGCAAGAATCCGGCCCGCGCCGCGGGGTTCAACGCCGCGATGCCGCCGGCGGGGCTCATCGAGCACCTGCGCTACAGCCAGTCGATGATGCCGACGGTGGTGACGACGGGCGCTCTGCGCGCGCCGGGATCGAACGCGCTGTGCTTCGCCTCGCAGTCCTTCCTCGATGAGGTCGCGCTCGCGGCGGGCACGGATCTTCCGCATCTGATGCTGACGCTGCTCGGCGAACGGCGCGAGATCGCGCCTCCGGGCGGCGTCGGCGTGCCCTTCGACACGGGACGCGCGCGCGATGTGATCGAGAAAGTCGTGCAGACCTCGGACTGGGCGCACCAGCCCAACGAGCCCGGCAGGGCCAGGGGTTTCGCCTTCTACTTCTCCCATCGCGGTTATTTCGCCGAGGTGGTCGAGGCGAGCGTCGCGGGGAGCGAGGTCGTGGTCCACAAGGTCTGGGTCGCCGGCGACATCGGCAGCCAGATCATCAATCCCATGGGAGCCGAGAACCAGGTGCGGGGGGCGGTGATCGACGGCTTGGCGCAGGCGTTCGCCGGACAGGCGATCGAGCTCGTGGATGGCGTGGTGCAGCAGAGCAACTTCCACGACTTCCCGCTGGCACGCATGCCGGCGACCCCCGAGATCGAGATCGCCTGGGTCAGGTCCGAGAAGCCGCCGACGGGACTCGGCGAGCCGGTGCTGCCGCCGGTCATTCCCGCTTTGACCAACGCGATCTTCGCCGCCACCGGCACGCGCATCCGCTCGCTGCCAGTGCGGCTCAAGAGCGCGTAACGGATCTCTCCTGCCATCGATGCAGGCGCCCGCTCGAGCGCCGCGAGGCGATACCCGGTTCCTGGTGGCCGCCGCCGCGGCGATCCTCCTCATTACGATGGGCGCGCGGCAGTCGCTCGGGCTGTTCGTGGCTCCACTCAACCGGGCAACCGGGCTCGGCATCGTGGCGATCAGCCTGGCGATGGCCATCGGACAGTTCGTGTGGGGGCTGGCGCAGCCGATTTTCGGCGCCGCGGCAGATCGCTTCGGTTCCCGGCGGGTGCTGATCGGCGGCGCCCTGACGCTCGCCGCGGGCGCTGCGCTGACCACGGTGGTCTCGAGTGAGCTCGGACTGATCCTCGCCATCGGCGTGCTGTTCGCGGCCGGTGCGGCCGCCGGCAGCTTCTCAATCCTGATTGGCGCGACCGCACGCCGTCTCGCGCCGGAGAAACGGGCCTTTGCCTCCGGCGTCATCAACGCGGGAGGGAGCCTCGGGCAGTTCCTGCTGGCTCCGCTCAGCCAGCTCTTCATCTCGAGCTTCGGCTGGGTGGTTGCGATGTACGCCCTGGCGGTGGCGGCACTGGCGACGATTCCGCTGGCACGACCGCTCGTCATGTCGCCGCATGTCGATGAGCCGCCAGCTGCGCCCGATGCGGCACCCGCTCCGACCGGGTTGCTGCGCGAGCAGCTGCGATCGGCGGGGCGCAACCGCAGCTACTGGTGCCTGCATCTCGGGTTCTTCACCTGCGGCTTCCACATCGCATTCCTCGTGACCCATTTGCCCGGCGAGGTGAACCTGTGCGCCCTGCCGGCGAGCGTGGCGGCGGGCTCCCTCGCCATCATCGGCCTGTCGAATGTCGCCGGCAGCCTCGGGATCGGCTGGCTGGGCGGCATATTTCGCATGAAGTGGCTGCTGTTCTGCGTTTACTTCACCCGCGCCGCTGCCATCGGCATCTACCTGATGATGCCGAGAACGCCGCTCACCTTCTATGTGTTCGCCGCAGTGCTCGGCCTGACGTGGCTGTCGACCGTGCCGCCGACCGCGGGGCTCGTCGGCAAACTCTTCGGCGTGCGTTACCTTGCGACGCTGTTCGGGCTCACGCTGCTCTCGCACCAGATCGGCGCTTTCTTCGGCGCCTGGCTCGGTGGCATCGCACTGGTGCGCTTCGGTGACTACGGCTGGATGTGGTACGCGGACATGTCGCTGGCGCTCGCCGCCGCGCTGGTCAACCTGCCGATCCGCGAAGCACCCGTGGTGCGCAGGCCCGTGAGCCCGCTGGCCTCTTCGGCTTAGCGGGGCTGGGCGCGCTCGATACGCTCCATAAAAAAGAGCGGCAGCGGCGCCATAGGTTATGTCCAGTTCGGCGGGATATGTTCAATCAGGTTGCGGCGCACAACGAGAGGCCTATCCTAACGCCCGCACAAAACAAGAATTGTTAAGTCGGTTGGTTGGGATCGCAGGGATGTTACGGGGAAGTGCGCTATGGACTACAGCGTTGCAGAGATTCAGCCGAACGTCTGGCGTGTGAGCATCGGGACCGTCACCCGCATCGTTCGATTTCGCAGCGACGACATGACCTTCGCGCCCTGGGACGTCACCAGTGCGGACGGCCAGACACTCTGGAGCGCCTCATCGCTCGCGTCGGCCTTCCGTTGGATCCAGGCGCGCACCGGCTATCCGGTGGAGGCGCTGTTCGCGCAGGCGCTGCTCGAGCGCAGCGCCGACCTGACGCCGGGTGACGGGCGCGTTGCGGACGAATCGGCGCAGACCGGTGGCGACAACCGCGCGCTCGGCGGTTGAGTACGCCTACTGCAGGCCGCTGCGGACCGAGGTGATGCGCTCGGTATTGAACCCCAGCCAGTGCATGCGGCCGACGTAGCGGGCGTGCTCGACCTTGATGCAGCGATCCATCACGACCGCCAGGCCGCCCTGCTCGGCGATGCGTGCGCCTGCCTCGTTGATCACGCCGAACTGACACCACAGGCACCTGGCCTTGATCGCCACCGCGTCCGCGGCAATTGCGGGCAACGCGTCCGGGGTGCGAAACACGTCGACCACATCCACGGCCACCGGCACCTCGCGCAGACTCGCGAAGCTCCGCTCGCCGAGTATCTGCGACTCGCGCGGATTTACCGGGATCACGCGGTAGCCGTGCCGTCGCAGGTAGAAGCCGACGAAGTAGCTGGCGCGCAGCGGGTTATTCGATAGTCCCACGATCGCGACGGTTTTCGCGCTCAAGAGCACCCGCTGGATCGTCAGCGGATCCTGATAACGCGCGAGGTCGAAGCTCGTCATGGCTTTGCCTCCCTGGACGCCAGCGCGCGGGCAGCCGCGAAGCCCTGCTCGAGATCCCAGATCAGATCGTCGGCGTCCTCGATGCCGACCGACAGCCGGATCGTCCCGGGGCGGACGCCGGCCGCGAGCAGCTCCTGCTCGTCGAGCTGCCGGTGCGTGGTGCTCGCCGGATGGATGACGAGACTCTTGGCGTCGCCGACGTTCGCAAGGTGCGACCAGAGCGTCAGTCCACGGATGAATTCCTCACCGGCCTCGCGGCCGCCGCGGATATCGAAGGAGAACACCGAGCCGGTGCCGCGCGGCAGGTACTTGCCGGCGAGCGCGCGGTAGCGGCTGCGCGCAAGGCCCGGGTAGGTCACGTGCGAGGCGAGCTCGTGTGACTCGAGGTAGCCCGCGATCCGGCCGGCATTCTCGACGTGGCGCGCCATGCGGAGCGACAAGGTCTCGAGTCCCTGCAGGAACAGGAACGCGTTGAAGGGGCTGAGGCACGCTCCCAGATCGCGCAACGTCTCGGCCCGCAGTTTCATCAGATAGCCGTAGGTGCCGAAGGTCTCGTGAAACTCCAGACCGTGATAAGCGGGAGAGGGCTCGGCGATCACCGGGAAGCGGCCGTTCGACCAGTTGAACTGGCCGGAGTCCACCACTACCCCGCCGATGCTGGTGCCGTGGCCGCCGATGTACTTGGTCGCCGAGTGCAGCACGATGTCGGCGCCCCATTCGATCGGACGGCACAGGTACGGTGTCGCAAA
>DASPOP010000218.1:0-2101 GCA_035625955.1 Steroidobacteraceae bacterium
CACGCTCCGCTCTGCTGCAAAGGAACTGTGCATGAAGCGCATTTGGCCGGGGTTGCTCGCCGCTGCCCTGCTGGCGTTGTCCACGGGCGCGCAGGCCATCACGGTGGGCGTCTCCATGGCGGTGTTCGACGACAACTTCCTCACCGCGGTACGTGCCAGCATGAAGGACCGCGCCCGGCAGCTGAATGTCGCGGTGCAGTTCGAGGACGCCCACAACGACATCGGCCGCCAGCTCAACCAGATCCAGAATTTCATCGCCCGGCACGTCGACGCCATCGTCGTGAATCCCGTCGACACCGATGCGACTCCGCGCATGACGGATCTGGCGGTGGCCGCCGGCATCCCCCTCGTGTATGTCAACCGCATGCCGGCCGACGGGCAGCTGCCGCCGAATGTCTCCTTCGTCGGCTCCGACGAGACCCAGTCCGGCACGCTGCAGATGACCGAGGTCTGCCGGCTGCTCGGCGGCCGGGGCGACATCGTCGTGCTGATGGGCCAGCTCACCAACCAGTCGGCGCGCCAGCGCACCCGCGACATCGACGAGGTGATCGCCCGGCCCGCGTGCCGCGGCATTCGCGTGCTCGACCGCCAGGCCGCCAACTGGAAGCGCACCGAGGCGGCCGACCTCGTGACCAACTGGCTGAGCGCGGGGCTGCGTCCGGCGGCGGTGGTCGCCAACGACGATGAGATGGCGATCGGCGCGATCCAGGCGCTCAGGCAGGCGCACCTGCTGAGCAGCACCATCGTCGCGGGAATCGACGCCACACCGGATGCGCTCGCGGAGATGGAGTCCGGCGGGCTCAGGGTCACGGTGTTTCAGAACGCGCCGGCGCAGGGGCGCGGCGCCATCGAGACCGCACTCAGGCTCGCGCGCCACGAGGTGGTGCCCTCCTTCGTGTGGGTGCCGTTCGAGCTGGTGACGCGCGACAACCTGGCGAGCTACCTTCCGCGTCATTGATGGGCCCCACGGCCGCCGCCCCGCGGGCGTCGATTGACGGCCACCGGAGCCGCGCACACGATAGGGTCCTCGGAACCAACCCGCTTCTGGCGTGCACCATGAGCAGCAAAGACTACGAGCAGCGTACCCTAGGCGACGGCAAGCCATACGATCCGATGAAGGAGCCGCGCTTCACCGAGATCGCGACCTTCATGCGCTGTCCGCTCGCGCACGCGCTCGACAACATCGACATCGGCCTGATCGGCGTTCCGACCGACATCGCCGTCACCAACCGGCCCGGCGCCCGCCACGGCCCGCGCGAGATCCGTAACTCCTCGAGCCTGATGCGCGGCTACAACGTCGCGCTCGGCGTCAACCCTTACGAGCTGTGCCGCGTCGCCGACCTCGGCGACGTGCACCTCTCCCACCGCTACGATCTCGAGCGGCAGAACGACGACATCGAGGCGTTCTACCGCAGGGTGAAGGCCGCCGGCATCCTGCCCGTGAGCGCCGGCGGCGACCACTCGATCACCTACCCGATCTTCCGCGCGCTCGGCGCCAGGCAGCCGGTCGGCATGGTGCACGTCGATGCGCATTGCGATACCTGGGGTGAGTTCTTCGGCTCGAAGTTCACCCACGGCGCGCCGTTTCGCCTGGCGGTCGAGGCGGGCGTGCTCGACCCCCGGCGCACCATCCAGATCGGCATCCGCGGCGCGCAGAACTTCCTCGACGGCATCGAGTTCTCGAAGTCGCACGGCATGCGCGTCGTGTTCATGGACGAGTTCGCCGAGCTCGGCGTCGAGCGGGTGATCGCGCTGGCGCGCTCGGTGGTGGGCGACGGCCCGACCTACATCTCCTTCGACGTCGACGGCCTCGATCCCGTGTACGCGCCGGGCACCGGCACGCCCGAGGTCGGCGGCATCACGACGCTCGAAGCGCAGCGTCTGCTGCGGGGCCTGCGCGGTCTGAACCTGATCGGCGGCGACGTCGTCGAGGTCGCCCCGGCCTACGATCAGACCGGCAACACTGCACTGGTCGGCGCCACCATGATGTACGAGATCCTGTGTGTCATCGCCGACCGCCACTTCGGCCGCGCCCGCTAACGCGACTCATACCGCCGCGAGCGTGCGCTCGACGGCGCGCGCGAGCTTCTCGATGAGCTCC
>DASPOP010000219.1:0-5271 GCA_035625955.1 Steroidobacteraceae bacterium
TGCGTTACCTCGCCCGCCAGGACTACTCGAATCCGGTCGTGATCCGGCCGACGATGGGTGAGGACACCTACCTCTCGCTCCAGGTCGCCCCGTACGGCGACGGCCAGCTGCTGCTGCTGGTGAGCGATGTCTCGCGGCAGATGCGCCTCGAGGCGGTGCGCCGCGACTTCGTGGCCAATGCCTCCCACGAGCTGCGCTCGCCCCTCACCGTTATCTCGGGCTATCTCGAGACGCTCGGTCAGGATCCGGTTCTCGATCCCGAGCTCCTCGGACCCGTCGCCGAGATGCGCCGTCAGGCCGAGCGCATGACCGGTATCATTCGCGACCTGCTCGAGCTTTCACGGCTCGAGGAGACCGACGAGGTCGTGGGCGGCACGCCGATCGACGTGCCGGCGCTGCTCTCGCTGCTGCGCAAGGATGTGCTGGCACGCCCGGTGCACCCGCACGAGGTGAGTGTGCGCATCGAGTCCGCCGCGCAGCTGATCGGCGACGAGCCCGAGATCCATTCGGCGTTCTCGAATCTCGTGGACAACGCCGCCAAGTACACCCCGCCCGAAGGCTCGATCGAGATGCGCTGGTGGACCGATGAGCAGGGCGGCCATCTCGCGGTGGCCGATACCGGCTTCGGCATTCCCTCCGAGCACATCCCACGTCTCACCGAGCGCTTCTATCGGGTCGATGCCGGGCGCTCGCGCGCCACGGGCGGCTCCGGGCTCGGGCTCGCGATCGTCAAGCACGTCCTGCAGCGTCACGGCGCGCGCCTCGAGGTGCAGAGCACGCTCGGCGAGGGGAGCACGTTCACCTGCCACTTTGCCCCCGAGCGGCTGGCGCGGCCGGCGGCGGCCATCCTGAGCACGGAAACAGCTTAAGTTTGCCGCGCAACTGACTAATTCGTAAGAAATCCTTAGTCGTGCTGTCATGCAGCAGAAACATGGAGGTACGACGCTAGCTGCACCCTGAGGACGTTCGTGGGTGAGCCCCGCATGGCAAACGGCAACGTGAGACGCTCCAGGATGAGGGTGAGGACGCTGTTCCTCTCGGACATTCATCTCGGTTACCGGCATGCGCGGGCCCGCGAGCTGAATGAGTTCCTCGCAGGCGTCGAAGCCGAGAACATCGTCCTCGTGGGCGACATCGTCGATGCGCTGAGCCTCGCCCGCCGTGTCTTCTGGTCGGCGGAGCACACCCAGGTGGTGCGGACGCTCCTGGCCCGCGGCCGCGCCGGCACGCGGCTGGTCTACATTCCGGGAAACCACGACGAGAGCCTGGGCGTGTTCGCGGAGATGCTGCAGGGCCAGTTCGAAGTGCACCGCGAGTGGGTACATCGCACCGCGCGGGGCGAGCGGCTGCTGGTGCTGCACGGCGACCAGTTCGACGGGGTGGTCAACTGCTCGCCCTGGCTCACGCGACTCGGGGACGTGCTCTACGAGCTCACCGTGCGCCTGAGCGACAGGGTCAACAACGTGCGGCGTGCGCTCGGCAAGGCCTACTGGCCGCTGGCCGAGCGGCTGAAGCTCAGCATCCCGACGAGCGTCCGCTATATCGAGAAGTTCGAGCAGGTGGCGGCCGGTCACGCCCGCACCCAGGGGTACGAGGGCGTGGTGTGCGGCCATATCCATCGCGCCAACCTGCGCCACATCGAGGGAACGCTCTATTGCAACACCGGCGACTGGGTCGAGTCCTGCTCGGCGCTCGTCGAGGCCGCGGGCGGGGAGCTCAAGCTGCTGCGCTGGCCGCATGCTGCCCGCGCTCCGCGCCGCCGTGCCGCGGGACTCGTCGCCGACGCGGCGTGAGGATCGTACTCGCAACGGGCGCAGTTCCGTTATGATCGCGCGTATCACCGCACGCCTGACCGCGGGCACGAGAAGCTGATGGAAACCGCCGACCTCAGTCACCACATCTCGCGTCGCTTCAACGAGGACCTCGAGCGCGTGCGCAGCAAGGTGCTGGGCATGGGCGGCTTCGTCGAGCAGCAGCTGCAGAAGGGGATCGCCGCGCTCGTCGAGGGCGACAGCTCGCTCGGGGAATCGGTGGCGATGGACGACTACCAGGTGAACAACATGGAAGTCACCATCGACGACGAGTGCAGCCGCATCCTCGCGACCCGCGCTCCGGCCGCCGGCGACCTGCGCGTGATCGTCGCGATCATCAAGACCATCACCGACCTCGAGCGCATCGGCGACGAGGCCGAGAAGATCGGCTACATCGCTTCGCGGCTGGCCACGATGGAGCGGCCCGCGGACAAGTACCGCGAGATCAAGCATCTCGGGCGGGTGGTATCGGAGATGGTGCACGACGCCCTCGACGCTTTCGCGCGCATGGACGTCGAGTCGGCGCTGCGGGTCGCGCGCCAGGACCGGCTGGTGGACGAGGAATACGAGGCGATTCAGCGCCAGAGCATCACCTTCATGATGGAAGACCCGCGCACCATCCGCCGGGCGCTCGACGTCATGTGGGTGGTGCGCGCGCTCGAGCGCATCGGCGATCACGCCAAGAACATCAGCGAGTACGTCATTTACATGGTGCACGGCAAGGATATCCGCCACACCTCGCTCGACGACGTGGAGCGCGAGCTGCGCGCCGGATCGGGCAACGCGGGCGTAGCACCGTAGTTCATTGGGCAAGGCTGCTCAGCGCGGGACGGCGCCAATCCGTTAGACTGCGGGCATGTCGCAACGCCGGCTCGCCAATCTCGCTGGCTTCCTCGCGTGCGCGGGCCTCATGGCCTACGCGCTCTACGCGCAGTACGGCCTGGGGCTCGAGCCCTGCCCGCTGTGCATCTTTCAGCGCATCGGGATCATGCTGATCGGAGTGACCTTCCTCGCCGCGGCCCTGCATCACCCGCGTGGCGGGGGTCGCTATGTATACGGCGTGCTGCTCGCGCTGTTCATGCTCTTTACCGTGGGAATTGCCGCGCGCCAGCTGTACATCCAGAGCCTGCCGCCCGGCACGCTGCCTTCCTGCGGTGCGCCGCTCGCCATGATGCTGCACTTCATGCCCGTGACCGAGGTGATCCGCAAGGTGCTCAGCGGGAGCGGGGAGTGCGGTGAGGTCAACTGGACCTTTCTCGGGCTCGCCATGCCCGCCTGGGTGTTGATTGCGGCGGTGCTGCTCGGCGGTACCGGAAGCCTGGTCAACTTCCGATCAGGAGCTTCCGCAGCACGTTGAGGTACATGCGCTCGAGGGCGTCGACATCGGCGACCCGCACGCACTCGTTGACCTTGTGAATCGAGGCGTTCACCACGCCGAGCTCCACCACCTGCGCTCCGAGCGGCGCGATGAAGCGTCCGTCGGACGTGCCGCCCCCGGTCGAGAGGCGCGGCCTCGCTCCCGTCACCTGCGCCACGGCCTCGCCGACCGCGTCCGACAGCACGCCGGGCGGAGTGTAGAAAGGCTCACCCGACACGTACCACTCGATCGTGTAGCGCACGCCGTGCTTGCGCAGGATCTCCTCGACCTGGCTCTTCAGCCTCTCGAGGGTCTGCACCGGGGAGTAGCGCAGGTTGAAGCGCGCCTTCAACTCTCCCGGGATGACGTTCGGAGCGCCGGTGCCGGCGTTGAGGTTCGAGACCTGGAAGGTCGTCGGCTGGAAGTGCTCCGTTCCCTGGTCCCACACGTGCCGCGTGAGCTCGGCGAGGGCAGGCGCCAGCGTGTGCACGGGATTCTCGGCCAGCTGGGGATAGGCCACGTGTCCCTGCACCCCGTGGACCGTGAGCCGTCCGCTGAGCGAGCCGCGCCGCCCGACCTTGATGGTGTCCCCGATGGTGGCCTCGCTCGAGGGCTCGCCCACGACGCACCAGTCGATGCGCTCGCCACGGGCGGCGAGCGCCTCGGTCACGCGCTTGGTGCCATCCACCGACGGGCCTTCCTCGTCGCTCGTGATCAGAAAGGCGATCGAACCGCGGTGACGGGGGTGGCTGCGGACGAATTCCTCGGTGGCGGTCACCATGGCCGCCAGCCCGGTCTTCATGTCCGCAGCGCCGCGCCCGTAGAGCAGGCCATCGCGCAGCGTGGGCACGAAGGGATCGCTGCGCCACTCCTCGAGTGGGCCGGTGGGGACGACGTCGGTGTGTCCGGCGAAGCAGAACAGCGGCTGGGCTGTGCCGCGGCGCGCCCAGAGATTGTCCACGTTGCCGAAGCGCAGGGGCTCGACCTGAAATCCGAGCGCCGCAAGACGCTCGCCGATCAGCTGCTGGCAGCCTTCGTCCGCGGGCGTCACGGAGCGGCGTGCGATCAGGTTTTCAGCGAGCTCGAGGGCTTGGGACATCAGTGGCGGCGGCGCGTGAGCGGTTCGCGTTTATACGGTGAGGCGGTCTGAGGGGCAAGCCGCCCGCTGTCACGACCCTGAAAACTCCCCCGGCAAGACTACTTGCCGGCCACAGGCAGGTGGCTGATGAGCCCTGTCATCGAAGCGTCACATTATTGTCATCTAATGCGCGCGATCGGTGCGTTGCCTAGCAGAAAAAGGGCGGAGCCCTCGAGGCCGGGCCAAGTGAGCTTTCCCCCGATTGCCAGGAGTTGAAACATGAATTTACCAAGATTCCAGCGGGTATTGTGGGTGCTGCTCGGCACCGTGGCCGGCGCGGGTGCGGTGCAGGCGGCCGATATCTCGGGCGCCGGAGCGACTTTCCCCTATCCCATCTATTCGAAGTGGGCGGATGCCTATAAGCAGCAGACCGGAATCGGCCTGAACTATCAGTCGATTGGCTCCGGCGGCGGCATCAAGCAGATCAAGGCCAAGACTGTCACCTTCGGCGCGAGCGACATGCCGCTGAAGCCCGACGACCTCAAGGAGGCGGGCCTGGTGCAATTCCCGATGATCATCGGCGGCGTGGTGCCGGTGGTGAACATCAAGGGCGTGCAGCCCGGGCAGATGGTACTGAACGGCGCGACCGTCGCTTCCATCTATATGGGTGAGATCACCAAGTGGAACGACGCGCGGATCCAGAAGCTGAACCCGAAGCTTTCGCTCCCCGCGACCACCATCGCGCCGATCTACCGCTCGGACGGCTCGGGAACCAATTTCCTCTTTTCGCACTACCTTTCGCAAAAGAGTCCGAAGTTCAAGGACACGGTCGGCGAGGCCACCTCGGTCCAGTGGCCGATCGGAATCGGCGCGAAGGGCAACGAGGGGGTCGCCAACATGACGGCGCAGACCGATGGCGCCATCGGCTACGTCGAGTACGCCTACGCCAAGCAGAACAAGATGACCACCGTGCTGCTGAAGAACCTCGAGGGCAAGGTGGTGGCGCCCGAGGCCAAGGCCTTCCA
>DASPOP010000220.1:0-15453 GCA_035625955.1 Steroidobacteraceae bacterium
GTGTCGGTCCTCACGCCGACTGCCTGCCGCTTCGAGCAGTCCTTCTCGGCCGATGGCGGCAAGACCTGGGAGCTGAACCTGATCGTCAACGAGACGCTGATAAAGGACTAGGCGCACGCCGTCGCAGCGGCAGTGCCGCGAGGATCGTATCGCGGTAGGCGGGACCGGAGTGCAGCCGTGCACCCGTCGAGAGCGTGAACACGAAAGAGCCGTGGCCGAGCGGCTGAGCGTAGGCGACGGCGCGGACGTTCAGCAGCAGCGAGCGCTCGATTCTCACGAACCCGGCCGGTGCCAGCACGGCCTCGAGCCGCTTGATCGACTCGCGGCAGATGTACTCGACACCTGCGAGGTGGTAGGTCACATAGTTACCCGCCGATTCGACGTAGTCGATCGCGAAGGGATCAAGCGGATAGAGCCGGTGCTCACGCTCGCCCACGAGAAACAGAGGCCGGGCGGCGGCGTGGCTCTCAAGGGGCGCGCCGGCCCGCGCGATGGCCTGCCGGGCCGCATCGTTGAGGCGCGGCACGCGAGCCGCGGTCTTATCGTCGTCGACGAGGAGATCCACGCTGAGTATCTCACTGGCTGCGGCGCGCCGCGTCCAGAGGGGATTCTCGCGCTCATCCGCAAATCGCCGGCGCTCGTCCCGATCGAGTCGGGAATGATCAGGCTTTCAGGCTCCCGACGGCGAACTGTCCGATGCGTTCACGGACCTTGTGGCGAAAGCGCTCACTGCTCGTGACGGTGGTCCCGCCGCTCAGCACGAACACGTAGTCGCCGCGTGCCGTGCGGCTCACCTGCCGGACATGATTCAGATTCACCATGCAGGAGCGGTTGATCGGCAGCATCGGCTGCGAGCGCATCGACTCTTCGGCATGGATGAGGGTGCTGCGGGCGTGGAAGGATTCCTTGCCGACGGTGAGCACCACGTAGTTGCGGTCGGCCGTCACGAGCTCGATCTGGGCGACGTCGACCATGTGCAGCGCGCCGCCAGTCTCGGCCAGGAGGCGCGGCCGGGCCTCGGGGCGCGCCTGCGACAGACGCTGCAGCTCGGCCAGGGTCGCGGCCGCCATCTGGAACGTCGCCGAGTGGCGCGCCGCGTGGCGCTCGCGCACCCGGCGCAACATGACGCGGAAGCGTTCCCGGTCGAAGGGCTTCAGGAGGAAATCTGCGGCATTCACCTCGAAGGCCTGTGTCGCATAACGGTCGAAGGCGGTGACGAAGACGATGAGCGGGGCGTCGCCTGGGGCGAGCGTCTGGGCGAGCTGCAAACCGGAGATTTTTCCCATCCGGACGTCGAGGAAAATCAGATCGGGCGCCTGCTGGGGCAAGGCCGCGAGCGCGCACTCGGCGTCGGGGTATTCCCCCACCACCTCGATGTCCGGCTCGGCGGCGCAACGCTCCCGCAGAGCCTGGCGTGCACCCGCCTCGTCGTCGACGATCATGACCCTCATGCGGCCTCCATCGGGATCGGCGCCGAAGCTCCGGGTTGCCATTCACGCAGCACCGGCAGATGGAGCGTCGCCACCCAGGTCGAGGCATCGCTCGGGCCGGAGGCGAGCACCGCGGAGCCACCGAACTGTACCGCGAGCCGCTCGCGCACGTTGCGCAGCCCGAATCCGCCGGCGCCCGGCGCTCTCCCCGGGCTCATCGAGTTCACGACCTTGAGCTGCAGGCGGTAGGGTGAAAGGTCCCAGGTCACATCGATCCGCACCGGGCCGCTATGGTCCGCGAGGCCATGCGCGGCCGCATTCTCGATCAGTGGCTGGAGAATCAGGCTCGGGACCCACACCGCGGGCACATCGCCCCCCTGGACGTGAACCGTCAGGCGGTCCGCAAACCGTCCGAGCTGCAGTCCGAGGTACAGCTGCACGAACTGCAGCTCGTCCCGCAGACGCGTGAAGTCCCGTTCCCCGGCCTCGAGGAGTCCGCGCAGCAGGTCACCGAGCGATGCGACGAGCGACTCGGCCACTTCCGGCTCGCCGGTGATGCGCGCCTGAATCGTGTGCAGGACGTTGAGGAGAGTGTGGGGCGAGAGTTGGCTGCGAAGCGCGGCGAGCCGCGCACCCGCCCAGTCACGCCGCAGCTCGGAGTTGCGCAGCCGCAGCTGGTGGTAGCGCCGCTGGGCACTGAGCACCGTAATCAGGGCGAGGCCGAAGCCGTAGGCGATCAGGTGCATGGCACCCGACGCCGCCCACATCGCCCAATCGCTCTGGGTGAGGGTGGTGAAGGGATCGGGCTTCGCGCCGAAGAAGACATGCAGGAAGTGTCCGCCGGTCAGGATCGCCAGGTACATCGTGAGCGAGAACCCGACGGCGAGCGCGAGCTGCTGCAGTACGCGTGGCCAGGCGGGCCGCCAGCCGATGCGAAAGGCGAGGGAGTAACACGCGAGCAGCACGGGAAGCATCAGTGCGTGCTGCAGCAGGCGGTATTGCCACGGGAAGAACAGCATGACGCCGCTCAGCTGGGCGAGCTCGACGCGCATCGCCTGGTGGTAGGCGATGTCCGTCAGCGTGACCCATCCCCAGAAAAGGCTGGCGAGAGCCAGTACGCGCCGGCGGTCGAGGAACTGCGGCTCGTCGTCGTCCTGGGCGAGCGGAGCGGCATTCGGCCAGAACGCGCTGGGGATCGCGGCCATCGGTGGATGATGGCACAAGTGCGCCGCGGCGGGCTCACCCGCCAGAGGCTTTGCGCCCGGGGAGGCGACGAACAGCGGGACGAGCGCGGCATTTCCCGGGACAAGGGCGTGGGAGCGCGACCGGGCGCGGCTGACTCGCTAGGATTAAGCAAGATCCGCCGCGGAGGTCTTCCATGAGGACGAGGTATCTGAATCGCTGGGTGCGCCGTTACGCGCCGGCGGCCGCGCTCTCCCTGCTGTCAGGCTTTGCGGCGGCCGACCCGCCGGTGAGAGGCGGAACGGAGAGTGAGGCGGCACCGTACGCGCGCATGGCGCCGCTCGATGAGTACCTCATGGACGCGAGCGCCGAGGTCGCACTCGCGCGCAGCGCAGCCCCGGACGCCATCTCCGCCAAGGCCACGATCCTGACTCTCAGGTCCCAGGGGTACACGACCGCCGCATTCGGCACCAACGGCTTCACGTGTCTCGTGGAGAGGTCCTGGATGTCGCCGTTCAACAGCCCGGAATTCTGGAATCCAAAGCTGCGCGGACCCGTGTGCTACAACCCGGCCGCCTCCGCATCCGTCCTCGCCTATACCTTGCGGCGCACCGAGCTCGCCGTCGCCGGACATTCGCGGGAAAAGATGTCCGAGGAGATTCGCGCCGCGCTCGCGCACAGCGAGCTGCCCGCGCCCCAGGCGGGCGCGATGTCCTTCATGATGTCGAAGGACCAATACCTCAGCGACAGCGGCGGCCACTGGCACTCGCATCTCATGTTCCACGTGCCGAAAGTCGCGGCCTCGAGCTGGGGCGCCAACTTTCCAGGCTCACCCGTGGCGCTCGACGACCGCGACGTTCCCGAGGAGACTGTTTTTCTCGTGCCGGTCGCGCACTGGTCGGACGGAACCGCGGCGCCGTGACTCCGTAGCCTCGGGCGGCGGGTCGTCACCGCAGGGCGCACCTTCGTCACATTTTTTCTTGAGCCGGCATGCGCGCTGCTACGTTGGCAGCGTGAAGCTCATCGACAGCGTCGTGCAATATCACGCGCCGTTCGTAGTGCAGAACGATACGGACGGCAAGGTGACGCCGCTCAATAACACCGCCGACTGCGCCGCCCTCATTGAGCGTTGTCCCTTGCGTTATGTGCTTACCGACAACCTGACGCGTCTGTGCGCGGATCTCGCCTACTCGAAGGGCGCGGGCACGGTCGCATGCGCGGACCTCCTGCACGTGCCGGCGGAGAGCCTTTGGGTCGAGTGGTGCAACGAGCCCTGGCAGAACGCGCTCGAGCAGTACGGTTTTCCTCTCGTTCCGTCCGCGGCTCAATGGGTCGGCCGGCGCGGCGCATGGATCCGATCCTCGAGCGATGGCCGGCGGGGGCTGGTGCGCACGTTCTGGAGCACGGACGCGGCGGATGTGCTGGCGAGCTCCGTCGAGGCCTACTTCGACTTCGATACCGGGACGGGCGAGGAGCCGGAGCCTCTCGACGGAAAGCAGGGGCTTGCCGGAAGAGTCTTCGACAGCGAGCGCGCCGATGATGACTGCCTCGCACGCTGCTTCCGCTTTCGCTACGAGCAGAGCTGGTCGGAGTACTACGGAAGCTCGGGGCTCTCGGGCGAGCTGAGCTCTGCGCTCTGGCGGCACGCCGTCGGCACGATCGCAACGGACATCCCGATGCTGCTGGCGTTTTTCCTGTTACTCGCCACCCGCAACGGCTTGCCGCAACGGCCGCAGCTATTCGCGCGCTTGAATCTCCGCCGACGCCAGCGTGGCAAGGCACCGCTGCTCGATCACATCGAAGTAACGTCACCAGTGCTGCCGGAGTACTGCGACTACCAGCGCTGCGCGCCGGTGTTGAGCCGAAGAAGTCCGCGGCTGCATCACGTCCGCGGACACCTCGTGCGCCGCGGCAGCCAGATCTTCTGGCGCGTGCCGCACCTTCGGGGCAGCTCGCGCCCGGGAGTGGTGCACTCGCGCACGGTGACCTGGACTTTCGACCGGACGGCGGCGGGGCGTCTGCATTGAGGCCGCCACGAATGAATTGTCGTCGCCGTGGGCGTGAGGCGCCTCGACCGCAGTGTGCGCTGCCGGCCGATGCGTCCGCGCCCGCGGCGGCGACGCCGTGATGACGGACAAGCTGTTGCACTGAGGGATTGGTGCCGCCGGTCTGGATTGAACAGACGACCTGCCGCTTACAAGGCGGCTGCTCTGCCACTGAGCTACGGCGGCGCGGGATGAATTGTACGCCAGTTGGCCGAGCCGCCCGCGCGGCTAGTCCGCGATCGACTGCGCCGCCAGGAACTGCCCCGGATGCAGCGGATCCTGCAGCCGGATGAAGACGCCGCCCGCCTGGAGGACGACCAGATCCGGCCTGCCGTCACCGTTGATATCGGCAACGGCGACCCCGGTGACGAAGTCATTCCCCGTGGCCGGATAGTTGACGGCAGCGCCGAAGTGGCCGGCCGTCGTGCCGTCCTGCAATAGCACCGAGACTCCCGTGTTCACGCTGTTGCAGTCCGGAGGGCACACGCCCGCGAGCGTTCCGGAGTTGGCGACGGCAAGATCCGGCCATCCGTCTGCATCGAGATCAGCAATCGCCACCGCGCTCGAATCCGCCTGCGTTGCATAGTTGACCGCGGCAAGGAAGGCGCCAGGGCGCATCGGATCCTGCAGCAGGACCGAGACGCTGGCCTGCGTCAGATCCGACGGCGTGCCGATGTTGGCGACTGCGATGTCGGGCCTGCCGTCGCCGTTGAGATCGCCCGCAACCGCGTAGAGCGGCTGCTGGCCCGCCGCATAGCGGACCGGAGCCTGGAAGCTGCCGCCGTCCCCCGGATTCTGCAGCAGCACCAGTACGCTCGCCGCATTGGTTGCGAGGAGGTCCGGTGTGCCATCGCCGTCGAGGTCGACGATCGCCACCGACGAGCACGGGCCGCCCGTGGCGATGGTGGTCCTGGGCAAGAACCTTCCCGCAGAATCCTGCAGCAACACGGAGATCCCGGTGCTGTCGGCGACCGCAAGGTCGGGCTTGCCGTCGCCGTTGAGGTCGCCGATCGCCACGAACACCGGGTCCGGGCCAGTCGCGTAGTTCACCGCAGAGAGATAGTGCCCCGGGTGCGCCGCGTCCTGCAGCAACACGCTGACGGTGCTGTTTCCGGCACCGTTCGCGCTGAGGATCGCGTTGGCGGTCACGATATCCGGCCGGCCGTCGCCGTCGAGATCTGCGACGGCCACTGACACCGGGTCGTTGCCGGCGGCATAGGTCGATGCCGGCAGAAAGTGTCCCGGGTTCGCCGCATTCTGCAGGTATACCGCAACGAAGCCCGGGTGCGGCGGAGGACCGGAGATGTGGGTATACACCGCGACCACATCCGGCAGGCCGTCCCCGTTGAGGTCCGCCACGGCGACAGAGGAGTACAAGTCGAAAGGCGGGATGGCTGCACCGCCACTCCCGCCGCCACCCCCTCCACCCGCGCACGCAGTCAGCGTCAGCGCGGCGCAGACGAGAAGGCATATGCGGCATCGCCCGAATGACATGCGGACACTCTAGATCTGCCGTTCCGCGGCCGGCTTCGTGGGAATTACTGATGGTTGTAGGGAAATGAGCGCTGATAATTGCAGCCAGCAAACGCAGGGTGCGGGCCGTCATGACAGCGGCGAGAGGAGTAATTCGGGCGCCACGCGCCGTCGTGGCGCTATTGTCCGCGGCCACCTGGCTGGGCGCATGGAGTGCCGGGGTCAGCGCCGGTCCGCCGGCGCCCGCCGTGATGGATCGCGTCCGCAACCACGAGGCTGCGCTGGTGCTGTTGCAATTCAGCGCCGTAGTCGACGGAAAGCAGACGGCCGGAATCCGCGGCGGCGACAGCAACCGGCAACTTCGCTTCTACCTCGCGAGACTCGACGACCTCGATGCGCCTAAGCAGGTCACGCCTGCGGCGCCATCGGAGGCGGCGGGCAACGAGGGCTGGCGTTACCTGGTGCTGCCGCCGGGCGCTTACTACCTGCTCGTAATGCCGCCCGGTGTCGACCAGAACCCACCGGCGGTCGCCTACGATACCGGCAGCGGCCGCTACGGCCGGCTGACGCACTACGAGTTCAAGCCAGGCCGAGGCGGCTTCTTCTCGCCCGAGTTGCGCGTCTTCGTCTTCCGGGATTCGCGGCCGGCGGACTTCCAGGAACTGGAAGGATTCTGGTTTCAGGTGCCCGGTGACGCGCAGCTGGTCTATCTCGGGTCGGCAACCGTCAACTGCAAGGGAGGACGCGGGCTGTTCGGCAGCCTGATCGACAACTGCAGCGACTACGCGCTGACACTCGACGCGCAGGCCGGCCGCGATGTGGCCGCATCGTTGCTGCCCGGACTCGATGTCGCGCCGCTGGCCCTCGTCCCCTACGGCAAGCCACGTGCAGGGGTCAGCGTTCCGCAAGTCAGCACGCTGGCCGTGACGTCGCGTACATCGTCCGGGCTTGCGCCAGCCTTCACCGGCGCAGAGTTCACTCCATCACTGACGATCTTTGGCACGGACAAGGTCTTTGTGTTGTTCAACCTCCTGTCCGCAGGTGGCCGGGCACTCGGCCGGGCGGCCGAGGAGCAGCGCGCCGAGCAGCGCGCTGCGGACATCCAGCCCTGTATCGATCGGCTGGCGGAGGCGATCACCGGCGCGCCACCGGCGGCCGAGTTCGCCTCGATTCTCGCCGCGGGGTCGTCCACTGGCGTCGCTGGACAGGACGCAGGCCATCGGTTGGCGGTGTCTGTGCCGATTCTGCGCTTACGCCAGAGCGGACAGCCGCAGGATCTGGCATTGGAGCTCGGGATGGAGGTCCGTCTCGAAGACACTCAATCCGGCCGCCTCGACTACTACAGCCTGCTGCTCTACGGCCCGGACGTGCCGAGCCAGAACCCCCACGCACGGCTCTCGCCGCTCTACATGCGGATCGTGTCAGAGCGTGCGCCGACGCACCCGAAGGCCGAATGGTGCGGTGACGGCGGCGCTGCGCTCCTCACGGCGGAGATCGCCGCGGGGCTGAAGCACGTCGCCGCGCAGGTCGCGCTCGATCTGGAAACCCCGCGCCGCTAGCGACGCGTTCCGGCAAAGGGCGGATTTGTAAACCGTCGGTCGGGAATTCTCCCGCGAGTTTTACTTTGTGCTCCCGGCACGTCGGCGTTGGCCGACGCCCGCTGGCGGCGACGCCGCTGCCTCGCCGTTCGATGGCGCAAGCTCACGATGCTTGTTCGAGGAGGCGCTTTAAGCGGCACGCAACGTGACGCGCGAATTGAATGCTGGAGACCCCGGCGCGGCGGAACCGGGTGGCGACACCGTGCTCGTACGGGTCATTTCCGCACCTGTGCCGCACGCGGGCACCGATGACCCGGCGTCGGCGCGTGGCTTTGACCCGTACAGTACGGACATTGGGGCCCTCGCCGTTCCCAAAACGCCTCGGCGGACCCTCGACGACATGCGTCGCCTGAGCGAGCAGATCAAACGCGCCCGCGCTGGCACGCGCTGACGATTCCAGCCCGAACTGCGCTGCTCCGGCGCGTGCTCTACGCGCGCGCAGTTCCCCGGCGTGCCGCTTCGATGGCGGCGATGTCGATCTTTTTCATCGGCATCATCGCTTCGAACGCGCGCTTGGCGGCCGCACGGTCGGGATCGCCGATTGCGTCCATCAGCATCTTCGGGGTGATCTGCCAGGACAAGCCCCATCGGTCTTTGCACCACCCGCACGAGCTCTCGGTGCCGCCGTTATCGACGATCGCGTTCCAGTAGCGGTCCGTCTCGGCCTGATTGTCGGTGATGATCTGAAATGAAAAAGCCTCGGAGTGCTTGAACTCCGGCCCGCCATTGAGGCCGAGGCAGGGTACTCCAACTACCGTGAACTCGACCGTGAGCACTTGTCCCTGTTTGCCCGACGGGTAGTCGCCTGGGGCGCGGTGCACCGCTTTCACGGCGCTGTCCGGGAAGGTCCTGGCATAGAACGTTGCGGCTTCTTCCGCCGTGCCGTCGTACCAAAGACAAATCACGTTCTTTGCCATCGTCTGTCTCCGTTCGTTCGTTGCAGGGCGGCCAATCTACGCTACGACGAACCAATGGCCCGAAATTCGACAATGGTACCGGCTTACCGCATGCTGGGATCGGCCAGTGAGACTGAGGGCCCCCGAATTGAGTGAGCTTCCGGATCCTCCGCGCTCGCTCGATTGGAGCGAGGTTCGGCGCTGGCGGGTACAGATGCGCCAGGCGCTCATTGGGCGCCGGCTGTCCCTCGATGGCGCGCTACGAAAAGCGACGGGCGAGCGGGCCAAACGGCAACTGCTCGAGACCATCGATCTGCGCAGATTCGAGACGCTCGGTGTCTACTGGCCGGTGCGCGGCGAGATCGACGTTCGCGACCTGGCCGTCGAGCACCTGAAGAACGGCGGCCGTGTCGCTCTGCCGGTCGTCGTCACGAAGTCGGCACCGGTGGAGTTCTGGAGCTGGCGACCGGAAATGTCCATGACACGCGGGGTATGGAGCATTCCGATCCCGGGGCAGCGCGAAGTGCTCAACCCTGACGCGCTCATCGTTCCGCTGGTGGGTTTCGACCCGCAGCGCTTCCGGTTGGGTTACGGGGGCGGGTACTACGACCGCACGATCGCCGCCGCCGCCCGCCGGCCCTACTGCGCCGGACTCGGTTACGAGGAGGCGCGGCTCGAGTCCATTTTCCCGCAACCTCACGACCTACCCATGGATGTGATCGTTACCGACGGAGCGCGGGCTTGAACCGGAGGCAGTCATGCTGAACCTCATTGCCGCGAGCGCCTGGTTTCTCCTGATCCATTTCGGCGTGTCCGGTACGAAGCTGCGTGATGTGCTGGTGGCACGTATCGGCGCGGGTCGCTATCGCGGAGCGTTTGCGCTCGCCTCGATCCTGGGCCTCGTGTGGATGATCTACGCGTTTCGCCACGCGCCGGGCGTGCCGCTCTGGGGGCTGTTGCTCGGATTCCGGCCCACCGCGTACGTTCTGGTGCTCATTGCCTTTCTCTTCGTGGTCATCGGAATTGCAACGCCGAGTCCGACCCGGGTCGGCATGGAGTCGAAGCTCAAGCAGGGGCCGGACATCGCGCGCGGGATGGTTCGCATCACGCGGCACCCCTTCCTGTGGGGCACGGCGCTCTGGGCGCTCGTTCACCTCATCATCAACGGCGAGCTCGCCGCCCTGATCCTTTTCGGCTCGCTGCTGCTGTTGGCGTTGGGCGGGACGGCCGCCATCGACGCCAAGCGCCGCCGCGCCTTCGGCGATCAATGGGCGCAGTTCGCGGCGGTGACATCCAACATCCCGTTTGCGGCGATCGCCGCCGGAAGCAATCAGCTTCTGCCCGCCCTGCGGGAAATCGGGGTGTGGCGGCCGCTCGCTGCAATCGTCGTCTACGCCCTGGCCTTCTACCTGCACGGACGGACAGGCCTGCCCCTCACTTGAGACCACCACGCCGAGGATTGCCGCGGCATTCACCAGCAGCCGCGCCGTCATGCCTACCGGGCGCTGGTCATTCGGTCCATCAGCGCCCGGATGCTTGCACCACGCTCCACGCTGTCCGTCGCGCACGACGCGCAGCCCATCACTTCCGTCAGCGCCACTACCACCGAGGCTGCGCCGTAGCGCCTCGCCAGCTCGCCGATCATGTGATTGATCTCGCGCACGCAGCTGGCGACTTCCCTCGCATCGACACTGCTCAGGTTCTTGCGCTCCTCGCTTCCGGCCATCTCTGCAAACCCTCCGGCTTATCCGGCCGCCCGTTGAAGAAGAGCACTTGATCTCCCGCCCATCAATCGTTGCTGCTACCTACTGAGGGTGAGCGCGCCGCGAGCGGGGTGAGACAGATCAGCGACTTACGCCCCAAGAGACGCTCGGCTCGTCAGTGAATGACCCGATGCTCCTTGAGGATCTCCACCGTCCGCTCGATTGGCAGCGCCTCTACCGTGTGCCCGTTCCCGGTCGTCGTCGTCGCCTTGAGCATGGAATTGTAGATCGCTTCCTCCGTCGCCTCGATCGCTGCTTCGAAGAGCGGCGACATCGCGAGCGTCGTAACCACCTCGGTCTTGCGTGTCAGCGCCTTGTCGTCGCTGTGGATGCGAGCCTCCGGCGCAGTCGAGAAGGCGATGGCGTAGTCGCCGCTGCCGTTGGATGCCGAGCTGCCGGTACGCGCCATGCCGAGCAGCGCTCGCGCTGCGAGGCGCTTGAGCTCGCGCGCATCGAGCGGCGCATCGGTCGCGACCACCATCATGCAGGAGCCGTCCGCACTGTCGCGGCCGCGGCCGGCGAGCGCGGCCTGGTCGCGCAGATAGTACTGGCCCAGCTCGACTCCCACGGGCGCGCCCGCGATCGCCAGCACCCCGCCGAAATTGCTCTGCACCAGGACGCCCACGGTGTAGCCGCCCAGGCTCTTCGGCAGCACGCGCGAAGCGGTGCCGATGCCGCCCTTCCAGCCGAAGGCCACGGTTCCCGTGCCGGCGCCGACCGCGCCTTCCTCGACCGGGCCGCCGCGAGCGCTTTGCAAGGCGGCGAACACGTCCTCGGGACTGATGTGGCGGCCGCGGATGTCGTTCAGGTAGCCGTCGTTGGTCTCGCCGACCACGGGGTTGATCGACAGCACTGTCTCATTGCCGGGAAGCTGCAGCATGTAGGAAATGAGGGCGTCCGCCACGCGGGGAACCGCGACCGTCGAGGTGAGCAGGATCGGCGTCTCGATCTCGCCGAGCTCATCCACCTGCGTGACTCCGGTCAGCTTGCCGTAGCCATTGCCGACCGAAATCGCGCCCGGCACCTTCTCGCGGTAGAGGTTGCCGGGATGCGGCACGATAGCGGTGACGCCGGTACGCACCGTGTCGCCGCGGACGATGGTCGTCTGGCCGACAGCAACTCCCGCCACGTCGGTGATGGCATCGAGGGGTCCCCGAGACAGTACTCCTGCCTTGATGCCGAGATCCGGCGCACGGGGACGCCCGGCGGGTGCCGCGCCCTGGGCTACTCCGACGGCAATAAGGAAGATCGTGGCAGCGGCGAAGTGCTTCCCCGGCATGCCCGTAGCATACGGTGTCGGGCGCCGCGCCACGACCCGCTATACTCCGCGGACTATGAACGAAGCCGCTACGGTTGCTCCGGCCGAATCCCACGAGCTCAGCCGCTCGCTCCGCCCCCGCCACGTCGCGATGATCACCATCGGCGGCATCATCGGCGCGGGGCTGTTCGTCGGCAGCAGCGTCGCGATCAGAGCCGCCGGCCCTGCGGTCGTCTTCGGCTACACGATGACGGGATTCCTGCTGCTGCTCGTCATGCGCATGCTGGGCGAGATGGCGGTCGAGATGCCGCAGGTGCGTTCGTTCACCGAGTTCACGCGCGCGACACTCGGCAACTGGGCCGGCTTTTCGGTCGGCTGGCTCTACTGGTACTTCTGGGTGACGGTAATTCCCGTCGAGGCGATCGCCGGTGCCGCGATCATCAGGGGCTGGCTCCCGCTCCCGGAGTGGGTGATCGGCACTGCGCTGATGGTGTGCATGACGTCCGTGAACCTGATGTCCGCCCGGGCCTATGGGGAGTTCGAGTTCTGGTTCTCATCCATCAAAGTCGCGGCCATCATCTCCTTCATCATCGTGGTCGGCGCCCACGCCTTCGGCTTCCGCTCGCCGACCGGGCCCACCTTCTCGAACCTCACCGCTTACGGCGGCTTTGCCCCCATGGGCTGGTTCGCGGTGCTGGCGTCCGTGACCACGGTCATCTGGTCGATGATGGGGGCCGAGGTGGTGACCATCGCCGCGGCGGAGTCGCCCGAGCCCGCGCGCGCAGTGGCGCGCATGACCTCCACCATCATCAGCCGCATTCTCCTCTTCTATGTGCTCTCGGTGTTCGTCATCACCTGTGTCGTTCCCTGGAACAAGGTGGTGCCCGCCGAGTCGCCGTTCACGCTCGCGCTCGATGAGGTGCATTTCCCCTACGCCAGCACTTTCATGGCAGCGGTGATCCTGACCGCGGTGCTCTCCTGCCTCAATTCCTGCTTCTATATCGCCTCGCGCGTACTGTTCGTGCTCGCCACCCGCGGCGATGCGCCGCGCTGGCTGGTGCGCACCAATCGCCGCCACGTGCCGGCGCGCGCGGTGCTGCTCGCGAGCCTGTTCGGTTTCGGCGGCGTGATTGCCGCAATTCTTTCGCGGCAGGGCGTGTACGTGTTCCTGACGAACTCTTCCGGCGCCATCATCGCGATCATCTATCTCATGATCGGCGTGTCGCAGGTCGTCTCGCGCCGGGCGCGCGAGCGCGCGGGACTGCCGCCCTCGGCGTTGCCGATGTGGTTCTTTCCCTGGCTGAGCTACCTGGCCATCGCGGGCATGGCCTCGGTGATCGTCGCGATGGCGTTCACCGAATCGCACCGCGCCGAGTTCTGGACCAGCATGGTGTCGATCGCGGTGGCGCTGCTCGCTTACGTGGTGTTGCGGCGTCCGCGGGCGGCGGCAGCCCCGGCCGCGGAGTCGTCCGCGGCCCGCGGCGGCTGAAGCCGGTCAGTCCTTGTCCCGCAGTGTCTGCTCGAGCGCCTCGAGCAGCAGGTCCGCATGCTGCCTCTCGAGGGTCAGCGGCGAACGGATCTTGAGCACATCGCCGTGGCGGCCGGTCGAGCCGACCAGTACGCCGCGGCGGCACATGCCGTTCACCACCCGCCTGGTCTCGGCCGCGCCGACCAGTCCGCTCGCCGGATTGGGCCGGATCTCGACGCCCAGGAACAAGCCGGCGCCGCGTACCTCGCCGATCGCCGGGTTGCGCGCGGCGAGCGCCAGCAGGCCGCGTCTGAGATGCTCGCCGGTGCGGCGGGCGTTCTCGAGAAGCTTCTCCTCGCGGATGACGTGCAGCACCGCCAGCGCCGCCGCGCACGAGACACTGTTGCCGCCGTAGGTGTTGAAGTAGTGCCGCCGCCTGGCGAAGCGCGCGAACACCTCGGGTCGCGCCGCGACGGCCGCGACCGGATGTCCGTTGCCCATGGGCTTGCCCATCGTGACGAGATCGGGAACGATGCCGTGGCGCTGGAAGCCCCACATCGTCTCTCCCAGCCGGCCGAAGCCCGGCTGCACTTCGTCGGCGATGAAGAGCCCGCCGGCCGCCTGCACGTGGCGCGCCGCCTCAGCGAGAAATCCCTTCGGGTCCGCATATACGCCATCGCTGGAGAAGATCGTGTCGACCAGCAGCGCCGCGAGGCTCACGCTGTCCGCTCGCATGCGCTCGAGACACTCGCGCACGTGCTCGCTGAACGCCGCGGGCCCGCCCGGGCCCGCGGGCGATGGCACCGCGTAGACGCCCGGCCCGAGCGGCCCGCCGTCCTCGGGGGACATGCCTGAGAGGACGTCGGTCACGCCGTGGTAGGAGAAATCCGTGACGATGAATCCGCTGCCGCCGGTCGCCGCCTTGCTGACGCGCACCGCGAGATCGTTGGCCTCGCTCCCGGTGCAGGTGAAGACCACGTTGCCGAGCTCGCCCGGCATGGTGGCGAGCAGTTCCTCGGCGAGTTGCAGCGGCAGCTCGGCGAGATAGCGGGTGTGCGTGTTGAGCGTCTGCGCCTGCCGCGTCAGCGCGTCGACGACGTACGGGTGGCAGTGGCCTACCACCGGCACGTTGTTGTAGGCGTCGAGATAGGCACGGCCGCGCTCGTCGTACATCCAGACGCCGGCGGCGCGCACGAGCTGCAGGGGCTGCTCGTAGAACAGCCGGTAGGTGGGGGACAGGACCCGCGCGCGGCGTGCCAGGATCGCCGCATGCTCCGCCGGTGGTGCAGTCGTCACGGCCTGATCTCCTCGAGCAGCAACGCTGCAGCGATGTGGAGGCGCGCGCGCATGAAATCCTCCTCGAGCGGCTTGAAGTGACCGCTCGCGGGGTTGCGCTGCACGTGCCATTCGTGAATCACCAGGGTCATGAGGAGCCGCGCCGCCACCAGCGCGCCGAGCACTGCCAGCTCCGCCGGGACGAGCGGCACTGCCTCATGATAGGCGCTCACGACGTCGAGCACCGACCCGCGCGCCTCGCCCGGGTCGGTGCAGTCCGGCGGAATGAGCTCGGCGGCGGTAACTGCCACGTCCGCAATCAAGGCCGTGTGGGTCATGTCGCCGAAGTCGATCACGCCGGTCACGCGGTCCGGGTCGGCGGGCTCGACCAGAATGTTGAGGGGATTTAAGTCGTTGTGCACGATCTGGTGCCGCAGCAGAGGCAGCTGCGACTCGATACGCGGAGTGAGGCGCGCGAGCAGCGCCGCCGCGGCCGGCCGGAACGGGAAGCGGGGCAGGTCCTCGAGGAGCCGGCTCATGTGTCCCGTGTGGCGTACATCCCAGACGATCATCCGCCGCGCCGCCGGGTGCTCGAAGCCGCGCAACGCGAGGGTCAGGCGCGCTCCGATCCGGCCGCAGACGGCCCTTTGGCGTCGTGAGCGAGTGGCGGCACCGAGGAGCCGGCCGGGCAGAAACGTCAGGACGCGGGCGGTACGCTCGGCGCCGGCCTCGTCGGTGAAACGGACATATGGGTTGCCCGTGCGGTCGCGCAGCACCCGCGGGCACGGCAGTTCCGGCGCGCTCTTCTCGAGGTGCAGCAATGCCGCCGTCTGCAGGTCGGTCTCGGCCGGATTCTCTGCCGGGTTGGCGATCTTGAGGACGTACTCCGCGCCGTCTGCGGTCGCCAGCCGGAAGTTCTCGTCGCGCTCGCCCGTCAGCCGTGATGCCCGCGGCGTGAGGCCATAGCGCTCCCGCACCAAGGCCAATGCGCGCTCGATCGGCACCGGCTGCATGGGTGCGACCATCGTGGCCATGAACGTGTCCACATCAGCGGCCATTCGCAGC